>NZ_QOSA01000020.1:0-272082 GCF_008368795.1 Bacillus sp. BF2-3 | reverse complement strand
TTTATCCTCTTCATATCTCTGGTTTTCTCCCAGGCAAGAATAAAAAAGGCCCTGACCGCTTCTATCCACGGTTCGGGCCTCTCTTCCATCTTAAAAAGATGCTTTTTATTCTTTATCTGCTTTCCTTCTAAACTAGAGGTCTCCTTCATAACTTTCATTAACAACTCTAACACCGGCTGTGCCTTCTCCATATCAAGTGCAATTCCATTATCATCTAAAATTGCCTTTGCTTCCGGTAAATGCTTCATTGCGATTTGTAAAAACTGCATGCTTTTTTCGTTCATATTATGCTCTTCCTCTCCATTAAAACTTTCACATACAATAGTGTAACACGCGTACTACCCTTCGTATAACTCTTTATATTTTTTCATGTGTGCCAGTTGCTTATTTAAACCGTATTCTAACGGAGTATTTCTTTTTATTGAAATTACCTTGATAGCCTCATCTCTTACTTCGTTATTATTTTTATTTACTTTATCATCCGCGCGTAAAAGATTCATACCTTTTTCCCATAATGACTGTTTACCACTAAGTAAATTGTATATACCAAGATGCGCCCCGTTCGTTCCATTTTCCCATAAGTATTCACATACATCTTCAACGTAAAGTAAATCATTCCCCTTTTCCTCAATCGTACAACGGCACTCTTTTTCACCTAATTCTGATAAAATAAGCTGATGAAACATCATAAAGGACGGTTGCCACGGTCCATATAATGTTGGAACTCGAAATACACTATATTGTAAATTCCCTTTTTTCAATCCTTCTTCTACTTTCAAAAATAGTCGCTTATTTTCGGATTCATCTGTACTGCCTACTTCAATAGAAGAAATTAAATTTAACTTCACTTTTTGTTCTTCACACATTCTTATAATTCGCTTTAAATATTGTAATATGACTCTTTCATTCCGAAATCCACTTTGCTGATTTGGCTCATATAAGCAAAAGTAAACAGTATCGAATCTCTCTTCCTCAACCGATCTCCATCCATCTTCATCTCTTATCGAATAATACGTAAATAATGCATTTCGCCCAATTAATAATAACTTCTCTTCATTAATTTTCGTCATACTATCGAATTCATCAAAATCAAGACCATATACTTCCACTTCTTCTGCAATCATTTTATTTACAAGGTGATAACCTACAAACGTAAGTGCACCTACAATTAGCACGCGTTCCATACCACCAACCCTTTCCCTCTGAAACAAATAGCTCCTCATTTATGTATATGGGAGCTTCATAATTCTTCTTCATATTTTTTAAAGAAATCGGTCGTTTGCCTAACCATTTTATATTTCACATCTTGCAGATGGAACAAGACAGAAGTATCACATTGATTTAGTTGCCTCATTTTCTCATATCTACGCAACTGCTGTTTTCTTCCTCTTTTTTCTTGTGTTGATACGAAAATTTTAACAGGTACACAAGATGGAAGAAGCGTAAATGATTTCTTATTTATTTTTGATTCTAATTCTTCTTCTTTGGCATCATACGCCAAACTTAATTCCTTCACGAGTCTCTTGTAAAAAAACTTATGCTCTTTCTCAAACTCCACATATTCTGGTAAATCTAAACACGGATTTAACATAATGACAGAGCGTATACACTCAGGGTATTTGTTCATCATTTCGAGTGCTACAAGTGCTCCCATACCATCTGCCATAATATGCATTTTCGCATTCAATGTCTCTTTTCTCAACACAACGTCATATAAACGTTTCGCTAGACGAACAGATTGGTCGTTTCCCCAATGTCTTCCGTATAAATTAGAAGAAAAGACTGTGTAGCCTTGCTCAATAAGGCCATGTAAAAAATAAGATCTACCCGCATGCTGTGTCCATAAACTTGTACCATTCTCAATAAAGTAGTTATAATCACCGAGGAGCATAACAGAAAATCCATTTGGCTTCTCCGGTAAATAAATGACACATGGTTCTTTTTCTAAGTAAAAAAAACGTTCCGTAATACTCATTTTTCCCCCGCCTTATTTTCTAAACATATAAAACCACTCTTTTATAATGTATGAACGGAATGCAAATTTGCGTTGAAAAATCTACAAATATTTTTCTATATTCTTTTTTCAATTGTGTTACAATAAGGACAGATTGAACGAATAGAGGTGTAAAATATGCGTTTCATTTGGGCATTAATTTGGTCGTTCTTACTTGTACATATGATGAGCTATGTAATCGGCTCTATGACTGGCGGTACATACGACTTTAACCAAGCGTCTATTTTCTCAGTTGTTCTTGCTGTGTTAGTACTAGCAATTTCAGCTGCAATTCCAAACGAGCCAGTAGAACAACACTAAAAAAAGAGTCCGGATTTTATCCGAACTCTTTTTTATTTTTATTTCACATGAACGACTAACTCGTTATTTTCTACATCAACAACTACGTGACTATTATCAGTAATTGTTCCTGCAATTAATTCTCGTGCTAATTTCGTTTCCACTTGACGCTGTACGTACCGTTTTAATGGACGAGCTCCGTACATTGGGTCGAAACCGGCTTCCACAACAAATTCTTTTGCTGCATCTGTTAATTCTACTGTAATGTGACGGTCAGCTAGACGACCTTGTAGTTCTTTTACAATTTTATCAACAATGCCTTTAATTTCATTCGTTGTAAGAGGTTTGAATAAAATAATTTCATCCACACGGTTTAAAAATTCAGGGCGGAAATGTCCTCTTAATTGCCCCATTACAAGGTCTCTTGATTCCTCTTTAATGGAACCATCTTCTTCTAATCCATCTAGTAAATGAGCAGATCCAATATTTGAAGTCATAATAATAACTGTATTTTTAAAGTCCACTGTACGACCTTGCGAATCTGTAATGCGTCCATCATCTAACATTTGTAATAAAATGTTGAATACTTCTGGATGTGCTTTTTCAATTTCATCTAATAAAACAACGGAATATGGTTTACGTCTTACCGCTTCTGTTAATTGACCGCCTTCTTCATATCCTACATATCCAGGAGGTGCACCAATTAAGCGAGACACGGCGTGTTTTTCCATATACTCAGACATGTCAATGCGAATCATTTGCTCTTCACTATCGAATAAAGACTGGGCTAACGTTTTTGCAAGTTCTGTTTTACCAACACCTGTTGGTCCTAAGAAGATGAAAGAACCAATCGGGCGGTTCGGATCTTTAATACCAGCGCGAGCACGAAGAACTGCGTCTGACACTAAGCTTACTGCTTCCTCTTGTCCGATGACACGCTCTGATAAGATTTGCTCTAAGCGTAATAATTTCTCGCGTTCACCTTCCACGAGTTTCGCAACAGGAATACCAGTCCAGCGTGAAACAATATCTGCAATTTCTTCTTCACTTACTTCCTCACGTAATAAACGATTTTCTTGTTTATTATGCGCGCCCATTTCTTCCGCTTCTTTTAACTCTTTTTCAATTGCGGGAATTTTCCCGTGACGAAGTTCGGCTGCTTTATTTAAATCGTAATTGCCTTCTGCTTCTTCTAATTCACGACGCAAACGTTCTAAATGTTCACGTAAGTCACGAACTTTGTGAATGTCTTCTTTTTCTTTCTCCCATTTCGCTCTCATGCCACTTGCAACTTCTTTTAAATCCGATAATTCACGTTGCAATGTTTTTAGACGCTCTTGGCTACCACGATCCGTTTCTTTCCCAAGAGCTGCTTCTTCAATTTCCAGCTGCATAATGCGGCGCGTTACTTCATCTAATTCTGTTGGCATAGAATCAATTTCTGTACGAATTGTTGCACACGCTTCATCAACAAGGTCAATTGCTTTATCAGGTAAGAAGCGATCTGAAATATATCGATCTGATAAAACTGACGCTGCTACAATCGCACGGTCATGAATATTTACACCGTGATAAATTTCAAAGCGTTCTTTTAATCCACGTAAAATGGAAATTGTATCTTCAACAGTTGGTTCTTCTGCTAATACTTGTTGGAAACGTCTTTCTAGCGCTGGATCTTTCTCAATATATTTGCGATATTCATCGAGCGTCGTCGCCCCGATACAATGCAGTTCACCGCGCGCAAGCATCGGTTTTAACATATTTCCTGCATCCATGGCTCCCTCTGTTTTACCAGCTCCAACTATTGTATGAAGTTCATCAATGAATAATAAAATGCGTCCTTCACTCTTTTTAATTTCATTTAATACAGCTTGCAGACGCTCTTCGAACTCACCACGGAATTTCGCACCTGCTACGAGCGCACTCATATCTAACGCAAAAATCGTTCTATCTTTCAATCCTTCAGGTACATCCTTTTTCACGATACGCTGTGCTAGCCCTTCAACGATTGCTGTTTTACCAACACCTGGCTCCCCAATTAAAACAGGATTGTTTTTCGTTTTACGTGAAAGAATACGAATTACACGTCGTATTTCACTATCACGGCCGATTACAGGATCGATTTTCCCTGCTCTCACTTCCGCCACTAAATCACGGCCATATTTTTCTAACGCTTCATAAGTTGCTTCTGGATTTTGACTCGTCACTCTTTGATTCCCCCGAACTGTCATTAAAGACTGTAATAAGTTATCTTTCGTAATATGCAATCTTGTAAATAATTGATTTATATCGCCTTTTTCTTCAGAAAAAGCAAGCAATACATGTTCTACTGAAATGTAATCATCCTGCAGTTTTTCTGCTTCTTTCCCTGCTCTTACAAGAAGTTGTTGCAGAGCGCTCGTTACATACAATTTTCCAACTTCTGCACCGCTCCCTGTTACAGAAGGTTTCTTTTTAATTAAACTTTCAGCACCTTGCTTTAATGCTTCTATATCAACATTCATTTTTTGAAATATACGTACTGCTAATCCATCTTGCTCTTCTAATAATGCAAGTAATAGATGAACAGTATCCACCTCTTGGTGATGATGAGATACCGCTAAAGATTGGGCACTCATAATCGCCTCTTGTGTTTTTGTTGTCATTTGATTTAAGTCCATCTTTACAGCCCTCCAAAAGTTTGACTTTCTTTGACCTTTGATTTGATTATACGCCAACTGACTTTTTTATACAATAATTTTGCCTATGTATTTTCAAACTTATTATTTGAAAAAGAAAAAGAGAGCATTCATTATACTGCTAAAAAATACGGTAAATGAAATTACAATGTGTAACGACAAAAAAGCCGCAATAATGATTGCGGCTTCTGTTACGGTTTTCTTTTATATGTCCACTGGCGGTTATGATTCGTGTTATCCGGAAACTTTTCACCGGCAGTTAATTTCACCATTTGCGGATCTTTCACCATACTTCCCGTTTCACCAATTTCTACGTAAATGCCATCATTCGGCGCTTTTTGTCCAGAACGAAACCTGCGATTTTGTCCCATCTTCATTCTCCTTCCATGACGTCTTGCCTCATTAGTATATCCATTTTAAAAGAAAGCTTTTCTGTCATGTTTAGGAAACAGTACTACATCTCATTCTTGTACATATATATGAATGACACAAGCGTAAGCAGGGATTTCTTTCCTACCTGTAGAAAAAAAGAAACCAACCTACTCTAGGCTAGTTTCAAAGGAGAGTCAAACATATACGAGAAGATTACATGTTCATTATATGCCTCATCACACGAGCAATGTAACCCTTTTCACAATTTGTACATAATGAAAGAAACATTGTTTGAACTTTCTAAAAAGATGTTGACTTTTCTTAATTTCCAACGATAAATAGTAGACACCACAGCACTTTGAGACGTAAGATGGATATATAGTGAAATTTCCATCTATGGTGATTTCACCGAGTCTAACCTCTTATTTCTGCATATTAAAAACGGAAATACAGATAGATACAAAAAAATTATTATAAGAGGTGAAATTATGAACAAACAACATTTAATCGCATTAGACTTAGACGGCACTTTATTAACAGACAACAAAATAATTTCCACTCGAACGAAACATACAATTGCAAAAGCAAAGGAACAGGGACATATTGTTGTTATTTCAACAGGACGTCCATTCCGTGCTAGTTATGATTACTATAAAGAACTTGATCTTAACACACCTATCGTAAACTTTAACGGCGCTTACGTACATCATCCTCTTGATTCAAACTGGGGAACACATCACTCTCCTCTTGAGCTAGCAACAGCGCAAGAAATTGTCCGAGCTTGCTTTGATTTTGGCGTAAAAAATATATACGCGGAAGTAATGGACGATGTGTATGTTCGTGAAATTGATGAAGATAAAAAACATATTTTCGAATTCGGCTCTCCTAAGATTTTTACGGGAGACTTATTAAATATTTTAAACGATCATCCAACTTGCTTATTAATTGACGCACATGACGAGCATTCTACTGCAATTCGTCAACATTTAACCGATATGCATGCGGAAGTAATCGACCATAGAAAATGGGGCGCACCTTGGCCGATTATTGAAATTGTGAAAAGCGGATTAAATAAAGCAGTTGGATTACAAAAAATTTCTAGTCATTACAACATTCCACAAGAGCGCATTATCGCTTTCGGTGATGAAGATAATGATTTTGAAATGATTGAATTTGCTGGTCACGGCATCGCAATGGGAAATGCCATCCCTGAATTAAAATCACTCGCAAACCATACGACGTTAACGAACGAAGAAGATGGTATTGCTTTATATTTAGAAGAGGTTCTTGGGTTGTAATCTAAAAATTCCCTACTTATAGTTTCCTGCCAAATGTCCATACTATAAGTAGACGCATGAGACATCGCGTCGATTGTTTTCAGCTAAATAAAGGGGGTTTTTCGAATGGGTAAAAAGAACAAATCAAAACGTTTTATCCAACAAGGAGCCGATGCTGTTATGAAGCATGATGCAAGATTCCCGTACAGAGGTACATTAGCTGAGGCAGAAAAAGCAAGAAGTAACTCTTCTTTTGGAGGGGTTTAAATGGGGAACTTACTATTCCAACAAGCTAGAGATGCTGTTGAAAATGCCGTATCTTGTTCAAGCGGTACTGAGCAACAAGATCTCGTGTATAGAGCAAAAAATGCTTTGCAATCCGCTTACGCAAACTCTTCAACTGCTGAAAAAGTTCAGCTCCGTGAAATGCAAGAGCAATTGCAAAACATTACGAATTTACATTAAAAAAGAGGACCAACTTTGGTCCTCTTTAATCTTTCCGAAACAATCCGAACACCCCAACTGTTTGCAGTATATTTGTAAATGCACCTGGGTCCACTTGTTTAATAATCCTCTCTAATTCGTATAACTCATAACGAGTAATAACCATCATTAACATTTCTTTATTTTCATTCGTATAAGCACCTGTTGCTGGTATCGTTGTAATCCCTCTTACTAATCGCGAGTGAATCGCCTTTCTTACATCTGCCCCATTCTTCGTAACAATTAATGCTGTAATCTTTACATGACGAGTATGAATTGCATCAATAATTCTCGTTGATACATATAAAGTCACTAGCGTATATAACGCTTTTTCCCATCCATATACATAGCCAGCAGCGATAATGATAATTGCATTAAAAAAGAAAAAGTATGTACCGACAGGCTTATCTTTTATTTTTGATAAAATCATGGCGATAATATCTAATCCACCTGTAGAAGCACCCCACTTTAAAGCAATCCCTACTCCAATTGCCGAAATAATCCCGCCAAAAATCGCATTTAATATGATATCATTCGAAACCGCTCTAACAGGGATGATTTCTAGAAACAGAGTCATAAATATAACACAAAGAAAACTAAAAAAGGTGAAGGCCTTTCCAACCTTTTTCCACGCTAAAATAACGACAGGAATATTAAATAAGCTAAACAATACTCCCGTAGATATGTGAATCGATAAAAAATCACCTAATATTTGTGATAATAATTGAGACAATCCAGCAAAGCCGCTCGCATACACTTTTGCTGGCGTTAAAAATAAATTCATCCCAATCGCGTTTAATAAACCTGCGATGATTACAACGATTAACTTCTTTATAAGTTCAGTATAATTCAACTTCAAATCCATTTCGAATCCACCTTTACCCTTCATAAATGCACCGCTATACATAGTCTTTACGAAAAAGGAAATGATAAACGTACAACGTTTAGAAATGGAGTTGATACATATGCCACATACGAGTGATAACGACAAAAAAGCACGTGATAATAACGCAAAACGCACACAAAAAAATGAGCAAGAGCAAAAAAATATTCAGCAAGGTAAACGTGCATACTCTAAAAAGACCGATCACCTTTGATTCCATCGTACATCAACAATTATGTTGATGTACTTTTTTACATTTTAAAGGAAAAAACATTAAAAATTCACTTCATGTTCACTTCTATATTCTACAATAGCGATAACATATTCGGATGAGGTGTTGGCATGAGAGGGAAACATATTTTCATTATTACTGCACTAATAAGTATATTGATGCTATCTGCTTGCGGACAAAAGAATGGCTCAGCTACAGTCGCTACAGCAACAGACTCCACCATTACAAAGGATAACTTCGAAAAACAATTGAAAGATCGTTACGGAAAAGACATGCTATACGAAATGATGGCACAAGACGTCATCACAAAAAAATATAAAGTACCTGATGAAGAGGTAAATAAAGAAGTAGAAAAAGTAAAAAAACAATATGGAGATCAATTCAAAAAAGTATTAGAAAATTATGGTTTAAAAGATGAAGAGGATTTCAAAAATCAAATTAAGTTCAAACTTGCTATGAATGAAGCGATTAAGAAAAGCATTACAGAAAAAGACGTAAAAGACCACTATAAGCCAGAAATTAAAGCGAGTCACATTTTAGTAAGTGACGAAAATGAAGCGAAAGAAATAAAGAGTAAACTAGATGCTGGTGCTTCATTTGAAGAATTAGCAAAACAAGAATCACAAGATCTGCTATCAAAAGATAAAGGTGGAGACCTTGGATACTTCAATTCAGGTACAATGGCTCCTGAATTCGAAACCGCTGCCTACAAACTAAATGTTGGACAAATTAGCAATCCCGTAAAATCATCAAACGGTTATCACGTTATTAAATTAACTGATAAAAAAGCTTTAAAGCCTTATGATGAAGTGAAAGACTCTATTCGCAAAAACTTAGAGGAAGAACGTACTGCTGATCCTGTATTCAGCAAAAAATTGTTACAAGAGGAATTAAAAAAGGCAAATATTAAAATAAATGATAGTGATTTGAAAGATACGTTTACTCTTGTTTCTCCGCAAGGAAATTAAAAAAAAGCACAACCTTATCTTTTTACATAAGGTTGTGCTTTTTAATCTTCTATCTTATTTCTTAAAGTAAGTCCAACCTTCTTCTTGGTAAACCTTTTCTTCTTTCATCAATTTACCAAGTGCGCGCTTAAATGCAGCTTTACTCATGTTAAAGCGTTCTTTAATATCTTCCGGATGGCTCTTATCCCAAAACGGCATTGCTCCGCCTCGTTCTTCCATATATGCATAAATTACTGCAGCATCGTCTTCCATTCCTTCTTCTTTACGAGGAAGAAGTGAAATGTTAATTGTACCGTCATCTTTTACGTCAATAATACGTCCTGTTACACGCTGACCGATGCGGACTTGTTCTTTTCTTTCTGTATGGTGTAAGAAAGCACGGAAATGCTCATCAGTTAGTACGAATGAACCGACTTGAAGCGAACGATATACACGTCCATTTACGTTTTTATTACGCATAGATGGCGTTGCATCTACGATAATTTCTTGCATATCACTGTCTCTTGCCGGAAGAGCAATTAAACGATCACGATTCGTTAATTTTAACGTACAATATAATTCGTCGCCTACTTCTGGCCATACTGGCATATAAATCGGGAACTCATCAGCTGGAATTAGTATATCTTTTGACACACCAATATCAACAAACACACCTAAACTAGGAATAACTTCTACAACCTTTACCCAGTTCCAGTCATAAGTTGTAATAATTGGTTCCTTCATTGTTGCTGAAATACGATTTTGGTGATCAAGGTATAAGAATACATCAATCGTATCGCCTTCTTCAATTTCTCCAGCTACTTCGTTTTTATGTAGGAAAATTTCTTCTTCTTCATTCCCAACCATATATCCTATTTCTGTTTCGCGTAAAACAGTTACCTGTTCAATCGATCCTATTTGCAAATACATATTTTTTAATTCCCTTCTATATATATAAAATTATCTTTTTTATCATTCCAAACAAAAGTTAATTATAACATGATTTTTCCTGTATTTGTCCAACTGCCCAAAATTCACTATAATAAAATGAGGTTACATGAATATAAGTACGAAAACACTTAAGTCTAGACTCGTTTTCAGCTATACTTTAGTATGTACAGTACATAACAAGATTAGAAATTTATTTGGAGGTGCTAACTATGGCAAAAGATAGTTCTTTTGACATCGTTTCGAAAGTAGAATTACCTGAAGTAACAAACGCAATTAATATCGCATTAAAAGAAATCCAAAACCGATATGACTTTAAAGGAAGTAAAAGTGATATTAAATTAGAAAAAGAAGTACTTGTTTTAACTTCTGATGACGAGTTTAAATTAGAGCAAGTAAAAGACGTTCTTATCTCTAAACTTGTAAAACGTAACGTTCCAATTAAGAACTTAGATTACGGAAAAGTTGAAGCTGCAACTGGCAACACTGTTCGCCAACGCGCAACACTTCAACAAGGTATCGATAAAGATAACGCTAAAAAAATTAACAACATCATTAAAGAAATGAAATTAAAAGTAAAAACACAAGTACAAGATGATCAAGTACGTGTTACAGCGAAAAGCCGTGATGACTTACAAGCAGTAATCGCAGCTGTTCGTAGCGCTGATTTACCAATCGACGTACAGTTCATTAACTACCGCTAAAAAGAAAACTCCTCTTAATTAGAGGAGTTTTTTGTTTTGTAGAGACAATATTCCGAGAACAAACCATAGAAAAATGGTGTATGCGGTGAAAATCACTAAGTGAACAGAGTCTAACCATACGAATACTTTACAAGTGAGCGCATGATTAAACTAGGCCTTATTGTAGAATTTGTTTTATACATGTATTTAGCAGACCTTATTGAAAATAAGAAAAATATACCTTAAGACGTTTCCCCTTCAATTTGAATTACTTTTCTTAATAACCACATCCTGGGCCAAAGTCATCTTAAAAATCGCTGTAACTCATAATTCCTCTCCCCGCCAAAACGTAACAATTTATGAGTATAAGAATATTTCCCAACCTTTAATGTAATGTAAAATTAGTAAGGATCTAAAAAATGTTAATTAAAAAAGAGTTAGAAGTGGTTTTTTGAAGAAATTAATATTATGGTTTTTATTAGCCACATTCTCCCTAAATACTGTAGGATGTTCTAATAATACGAATACACTAACGGATAAATCTAACTGTATCAACAAAGCTTGGTACAAAAAAAATATGTCATGTAATCATTTAAAAAACATTAAATAGTTAATGATAAAGATCTAAAGAAAAGACACCCCAAAGTACCTTCCTCCGACTTGAACCAATAATATTCGGATGGATTTAAAAAGAAGCATACATCTTTAATAAAGATGCATGCTTCAAAATAAAAAAGTACGCTAAAGCGCTAAGTAAACTCTTATTCAAAAATTTATATTAAGCACTAATATTTTAGAAGCAAGTTTATAAGTATAAAACCTACAGAGATTTCCCCTGTAGGTTTTATTATATTTCAAGTGATTTCCAAATGAATTATGAGTGACTTTTTTCAGTTTGGTTTTCAAAATATTTTTCTTTAACCATTTTTATCAGATTTTCTTTTTCTGTTAGTTCAAATATAAATAATGCTTTTTTCATGTTATTTGCAACATCTTCTTCATTAGGTTGTTTAAGTTTCAATAAATTCCAAGCTTTTCCATAGTATAATTCACCTAGTAAATATAAAGTATTTAGATTAATAGCTAGTTTGATACCCATATCATTGTATTTTACTGCCTCTTCATGTTGATTTGCATGACCTAAAATTTTTGCTAAATTAAAAATAATTTTCAATTTAATTTCTTTATCTCTAGGAAAATCTAACTTATTAAAATTAGTTAAACACCTTCTTAATATATTAATACTTTTTTCATATTCTTTATTTTCCCCATGGAATATAGCAATTGTCTGCATAATATCTATTTCTCTTTCTGATAAAAAATCAGAATTAGTTACAGTTAATTTTAATGCATTATTTAAAAAATCTAAAGCAGTTTTTATTGATTTATCCACCATAAATATAGCAATCGCTTCATGCCATATTAAAAATTGTTTATCTTCTGTTGATTGGAAGTTATTTTCGTTTTTCTCTTTTTTCACTATTTCATAAAGTTCTTTGTATTGTTTTTGCTTTAAGCAATCTTTTATTACGCATTTTACATTTTCTACATATTTTAATTTTTTGTTTTGAGTTAATGCAAATATATTATTTGGGTCAATACCAAGTCTTTCTGATAATTGATATAACAATATACTAGATGGATAAATCACACCTTTTTCTATTTTGCTAATTTGACTTTGCGAACATATTCCATGACATAATTCGGATTGTGATATATTTTTTTTAATTCTAAGCTCTTTAATGGTAATACCCAAATCGTAAAACTCCATTTTCCCACCTACTATTTAGCACTGTATTAGTATAAGAGTATTCTCTAACTTTTAATGTAATGTAAAATTAATATAGTTGCAATTATTGATTGCTTCAAAGATTCTTCCCTATCGGTGCTAACACAAAAAACAGGTTAGGAAGAAAATCCTCTTCCTAACCTGGCCCTCCTCTCACTAGGGACGTTTTCATTCTCACATCGTTTCTCTTAAGAAATTTCATATCAACAGAATAACACTATTGCCCCGCCGAACAAACTTACAAATACAATAAGAAGACATGAACATAGAGCGAGTAATTTCTCATCTCATCTACGCTTCCTTTTAACTGCAATTAGAAACGCAATAAATAATACATTCACACCGATTATTAAGGAGATAAATAACCAATTCACATCTGTTTCTCCGTTAACTTTATACACATTTGATTCTTCACGTTTTAAAACGAGATAAAACTTTCCGTTTTCCTCTCTTATAATTTCATCCTGTAACAATCCTCTTAACTCTTGTTTTTCACCAATTGCACTTGCAGGTAAGGAGACTTTTTGTGTTTCTTTCGTATTATTAATTGCTACTAAAGTTACTTCATCTTTATATTTTCGTTTTAGTATGCTCATCCCGCTCTTATCATACAGAAGCTCAAACGTACCGCGTCGTAAAGACGGTCTCGCCTGCCTAATTTCACCTAGTTTTGTTATGTGCTGCATAAATTTTTCGTCTGACTTAAAATCCATTAATCGTCTATTATCGGGTACACTTCCTCCATCTAATGCAATTTCCGTTCCGTAATAAAAATTCGGAATCCCAGGTGATGTTAACAAATAAGTAAGCGCCAGTTTTAAACGTGATGGCGGATAATACATATTTTCTTTTGCAATACGCGCATATCTTTTTGTTTCTTGATCATCTAAAAACGTAACAAATTCCCCTTCTTTTTTACTCACATCGTATAACGATTTCACCGATACATCCGCTTCGGAAAACGATTCTACGATTTTTTCGTTGTATTCGCTATCCTCCTTTGTCATAATACGAAAATCTTTCTTTATCACTTGCATATCTTTTTGCGCGTTATCCCAAAAGGAACGCGGCTTTTTTTCACTATGTATAACATAACTTCCGTCTAAATCAACTTCTTTTATCCACCATTTCATTGCGTCAATTACCTGTCGTTCGTTTTCTCCAAGCGGAAATTGAAATACAACTTTCATTCCTTTTGCATGAGCTTCTTTTACAAGTTCTTTCACATCATTGTCTGTCCCGAAATGTTCATTTACCTTTTTAAAATTTCGCACGTCTAATCCATCGTACTTTCCACTTTCAAAAAGCGGCGAAAGCATAACGGTAGTAAAACCCATTTCTTTTATGTAATCCAACCTTTTTATAATTCCTCTTATATCCCCGCCTTGATACCCTTCTAAATTACCAACTTCTAATTGTTTGTCATTTTTCGGTTCTCCATTATTGAAGCGATCAATCATAATGGAGTATATAACTTCATCTTTCCACTCTCTTTTTTCGTCTGCAAAAGTATGTATTGGTACAAACAAAACAAAAGCTAAGCAAAAACAAATGAATAGTTTCCTAGTCCGTATTTTTCCCACACGCATCCCCCAAGTTTTTAATTGTAAGAATATTATACCAATTATCCGAGAGAAACGCATATGTCGATTTCAATCCTCACAAAATAATCTATGTTACATTTTCTAACATCATGTATATATTTTTCTGAATTTTTAGTTGATTTTTAGTTCCTTTTCGAATATGATATGAAACATAACAAAACGATGTTATTTTTTCTAACATTATAGGAGGAGAGCTCATGAATATGGGAGATACAGTTTTTATGTTTGTGACGACAGTAATGGTCATGTTGATGACACCAGGATTGGCACTTTTTTATGGAGGTATGGTTCGCAGCAAAAATGTACTCAGTACAACGATGCATAGTTATAGTGCAATGGCTATCGTTTCGATTCAATGGATTGTTATCGGCTATTCTTTATCATTCGGACCAGATTGGCACGGGCTTATCGGTACACTTGATTGGTTCGGTCTAAACGGAGTTACCTACGCACCAAATCCAGACTACTCATCTACTATTCCTCACAATTTATTCATGATGTTTCAACTCATGTTCGCCATTTTAACTCCAGCTTTAATTTCAGGTGCATTTGCTGAAAGAATGCGATTTTCTGCCTTTCTTATTTTTATCCTTTTATGGACAACGATTGTTTACAATCCTGTCGCTCATTGGGTATGGGGCGTCGGCGGTTGGCTAAGGGAACTTGGCGCACTAGACTTCGCTGGCGGAAACGTCGTTCACATCACTTCCGGAGTTGCTGGTCTTGTATTAGCTATTTTCCTTGGAAAACGAAAAAACATAAATGGCTCTTCTCCTCATCATTTGCCATTTACAATGTTAGGCGCAGGCTTATTATGGTTTGGCTGGTTCGGTTTTAACGTCGGCAGCGCATTATCCTTAAACGACGTAGCTTTAACTGCATTTATTAATACAAATATAGCCGCTGCTGCCTCAGCATTAACTTGGATGCTTTCAGAGTGGTTCTTCCAATCAAAACCGACTGCGATGGGAGCTGCTTGTGGCGCCGTTTCCGGTCTAGTCGCTATTACACCAGCTTGCGGGTTCGTTACACCTTTCTCAGCTCTTCTTATCGGAGCAATTGGCGGCGTATTATGCTTCGGAGCGGTCTTTTTCTTAAAAACAAAATTCGGATACGACGATACACTCGATGCATTCGGATGTCACGGCATCGGTGGAACTTGGGGCGGTATTGCGACAGGATTATTTGCAACTACTGCCGTAAACGGCGATGGCGCTAACGGATTATTTTACGGAAACGCCTCGCTGCTGTTGAAACAACTTGTAGCGATCGGCGCAACATATGCGTTCACAATTATAATGACGTATGCCATTATTAAAGCAATCAACTTCTTCCTCCCTGTCCGGGTAGATGAGCACGAGGAACATATGGGACTTGATATTTCGATGCATGGGGAGAAAGCTTATGAGTATACTGAGCGAGTGAACTAAAAAAGAGATGCAATCTATTAGTAATAGATTGCATCTCTTTTTTGCGCACCGGGCAACATACCCCACCTAGTATAACCGGAAATATATTAACGTATGGGACTTGATATTTCGATGCATGGGGAGAAAGCTTATGAGTATACTGAGCGAGTGAACTAAAAAAGAGATGCAATCTATAGATTGCATCTCTTTTTTGCGCACCGGGCAACATACCCCACCTAGTATAACCGGAAATATATTAACGTTTTTTTGGATATATCAACGATTTTTCAAATATATCGATTGTTCCTTTCAATATATCAACGTTTCGACACAAGATATCGATTTACCAACAAATTCCGACATAACGAAACTGAAGAATACCCGCGTGTAACTTTACACATAAAAAAGACGACCGAAACCCAGTCGTCTTTTCCGATTTATTTCGGAGCATTTCCTACATATTGCGTAATATCAACGTTTAATGCCTGCGCTAAACGCATACCGTATTCTTGATCTGCACGGAAGAAGTTACAAACAGCTAGTAATTTCGTGCGTTCATTTACGTCTTTTAAGTCATTTGTTAAGTTTGCAATTAAGTTGTCTTGCTCTTCTTTAGAGAATGAACGGTAACGCTCACCTGCTTGTTTGAAGTCATTTGGTTTGTCAATTTTTTCACGAGATACATAGCCTTCTACTTTCATAGTGGAATCGCAGTAAGCTGGGTCTTCAACTGGATTCTCTGCATGACGGCTCGGTTCGTAGTTGATTGTAGATGGGTTTTGATTCACTTGCATCGCACCATCACGTTGTTGATTATGAACAGCTGCGTATGGGCAGTTTACAGGAATTTGTAAGTAATTTGCACCAAGACGATAACGCTGTGTATCTGGGTAAGAGAATAAACGACCTTGTAATAATTTATCTTCCGATGGCTCAATACCATTTACAGTTGCACTTGGAGAGAACGCTACTTGTTCTACTTCTGCAAAGAAGTTTTTCGGATTACGATTTAACGTCATTGTCCCTACTTCCATTAATGGGAAGCGATCTTCTGGCCACACTTTCGTTGGATCTAGTGGATCAAAGTCTAAAGAGTCCATTTCATCTAATTGCATAACTTGTACGTGTAAATCCCATTTCGGGTGATTTCCTTTTTCGATTGCGTCGAACAAGTCACGAGTTGCATGATTGAAGTCTTTCCCTTGTACTTCTTGCACTTCTTTCGCATTTAAGTTACGTACACCTTGCTGTGGTTTCCAGTGGTATTTAATATAAACAATTTTACCTTCTTCATTAATCCATTTAAATGAATGGACGCCGAAACCTTCCATCTCACGATAACTTGCTGGTGTACCGTAATCAGAAAATACCCATGTCATCATATGTGTAGATTCTGGAGTTAACGTCATGAAATCCCAGTAACGATCTGGCGTTTGAATATTCGTATCAGGTGCTGGTTTTAAAGAATGTACCATATCAGGGAATTTAATTGCATCACGAATGAAGAAAACTGGTAAATGATTACCTACGATATCGTAGTTTCCTTCTTCTGTATAAAATTTAACAGCGAACCCACGTGGGTCACGTGCTGTTTCAGGAGAACCTTGACCATGAATAACCGTTGAAAAACGAACAAATACAGGCGTTTCAGTTCCTTCATTTTGTAAAAATGCAGCTTTCGTATATTGCTTCATACTATTTTTCGTTACGAATACACCGTGAGCACCTGCACCACGTGCATGCACAACACGCTCCGGAATACGTTCACGATCAAAGTGCGCAAGTTTTTCTACTAAATGATAGTCTTCTAATAATACTGGTCCACGACGACCGGCTGTACGAGAATTTTGGTTGTCTCCAACTGGAGCACCTTGGTTTGTTGTTAAGCGATTATTTGGATTCATCTAGGGGGATCCTCCTCTTTATTTCGTAGTAATTATTATTTATTTAAAATTATTATAAATTAATTATTATTCAAAACTAAATCTTTGTCAACTATTTCCTTCACTTTTTTGGAAACAATTTCAGCCAAACAGTCGATAAATGCTGATTGTGCATTCGGCATATTTGGTCTAAAATATTTGGCATTTAATTCATCAGTTACAACTTTACATTCATAATCGTTGTCATATAAAACTTCTAAATGCTCCGCTACAAAACCAACTGGGCAATATATGAAAGATTCGTACCCATGCTCTTCATATAAATCTTTCGTTAAATCTTGCACATCTGGACCAATCCACGGATCTGGAGTATTCCCAGCACTTTGCCAACCGATTGTATAGTTTTGAATATTTGCAGCTTCTGCAATTAAATCTGCCGTATGCTTTAGTTGTTCTACATAAGGGTCTCCTGCTGCAATAATTTTTTCCGGCAAACTATGCGCTGAAAAAATTACGACTGCTTTCTCTTTATTATCAATTTCTGTAAACGTCTCTTTTATTTGGTCTGCCCAATACGAAATAAATTTCGGTTCATCATACCATTGTTCAATTGGTTCAATAACAGGACCACCGATTTCTTTTGAAAGACGAATAGCACGGTCATTATACGCTTTAATGCTAAATGTAGAGTAATGCGGCGCTAATACGATACTAATCGCTTGCTCGATCCCATCACGCTTCATTTCTTCTACAGCATCTTCTATAAATGGTGCAATATGTTTTAAACCTAAGTAACAAGTAAATTCATACTCTGTAAATATGTTATTCATTGAATCTGTTAATTTATGCGCCTGTTCTTTCGTAATTTTTGCAAGCGGTGAAATTCCACCAATCGCTTTATAGCGCCCAATTAAATCTTCAAGCGCTTCTTCTGATGGCGTACGCCCGTGACGGATATGTGTATAATATGCCTCTACATCGTCTAATGATTCTGGTGTTCCATACGCCATTACGAGTAAACCTATTCTTTTCTTTGTCATCTATCTAACACCTCAATTTTATAAATGAGAATCTTTTTCAGAACATTTGTTTCCAATTATAACAAGTAATAATAAGTACGTCAAAATAATAATTCTAATTAAGTATTATTTATAAGGTGATTTTGAATTTTATATGACAATTTCTTTAATAAAAAGCGACTTACATAATTGTAAGCCGCTTTTCCCTTATTCCTTAATATTTACCCCATATTCTTTAAACCAAACATGAATTTGTGCTAAATGAGCTAAAAGCTGTGGCCCAGTCATCAATTGACCAAACCATGGTGTTTGAAATGCACTGCCGCCAGACTGAATCAATCCGCTCAACTGCTCTTTATCAAACAGTTCGTGTAAAATTGAACCTTTATCCGTTAATAGATTTTGAAGCCATACTGTTACTGCTTTTGTATAGTGCGGATTGTGCGTTTTCGGATAAGGACTCTTCTTTCTATATAAGATGTCATGTGGAAGTACACCTTCTAACGCTTTACGTAATAGACCTTTTTCGCGGTTTTTATACATTTTCATTTCCCAAGGAATATTCCACGCATATTCGACAAGACGATGATCTGCAAATGGAACACGTACTTCTAAGCTCGCTCCCATACTCATGCGGTCTTTTCTGTCTAATAATGTTGTCATAAACCATACCATATTTAAATAAAATAATTGGCGTCTTTTTGCTTCTAGCGGACTTTCCCCCTCTAAAATAGGAACTTCTTGAATCGACTCTTCATAGCGCCTTTGTACATATTGTTGTAAATTTAATTTATTTCTCCATTCTTTTTTTAGAAGTTGTTCACGTGCCTCTGTAGAACGCATCCACGGAAATGCACTCGATTGTAAATCATCTTCTCTATAAAACCACGGATATCCACCAAATATTTCATCTGCACATTCTCCAGATAAGCCAACGACAAAATCTTGTTTAATTTCTCGGCAAAACCATAATAATGACGAATCGATATCTGCCATACCAGGCAAATCACGAACGAGTACTGCTTCAGTTAAATACTCTGCTAATTTTTCATTCGAAATGACGCAGCGATGATGGGTTGTTTGAAATGTCTCAGTCATTAAATTAATAAACGGAGCATCTGAATTTGGCTGGAATGCATTCGCTTTAAAGTATTTGTCATTATCTTCGTAATCAATAGAATACGTGTGTAATTGCCCTTTTCCTGATCTCTCATATTCTTTCGCTGCAATAGCTGTAATAGCGCTCGAATCTACACCACCCGATAAAAAAGTACATAGTGGTACATCAGAAACAAGCTGTCTTGTAATCGCATCTTGTAATAAAAAGCGCGTTTTCTCTACTGTTTCTTCAAAAGAGTCTTCATGTTTTTTACTTTCTACATTCCAATATCTCCATATACATAAACCGTTCTTTGAAAATGTCATTGCATGACCTGGACGCAATTCTTTTATACCAGCATAAATACCGTGGCCAGGCGTTCTTGACGGTCCGAGCCCGAATATTTCTGATAATCC
Organism: Bacillus sp. BF2-3; assembly: GCF_008368795.1. Taxonomy (NCBI): domain Bacteria; kingdom Bacillati; phylum Bacillota; class Bacilli; order Caryophanales; family Bacillaceae; genus Bacillus; species Bacillus sp. BF2-3. The sequence goes on along the minus strand of NZ_QOSA01000020.1, from coordinate 252,067 downwards.
TTCTAACGTTACTTCCGCCTTCACATCTGGATGCGACAATATCGCTTTTAACTCCGAACCAAATAGTAAGCGTCCGCTATCATATTTATAAAAAAGTGGCTTTACACCTAATCGATCTCTCGCAATAAATACTTGTTCTTTCTGTTCGTCCCATACTGCAAACGCATATATACCGTTTAAATGATCGACACATTCTTCTTTCCATTCAATATAAGAAGCTAATAATACTTCTGTATCAGAATGACCTTTGAACGTATATCCTCTTCTTAATAATTCCTTTCGAATGTCTTCTGTGTTATAAAGTTCACCGTTATAGCAAATGGCGTAATTCGTTTCACCTTTTAAACAAGTCATCGGCTGTTTACCGCCCTCAGGATCCACAACGATTAACCGCTTATGCCCAAATGCGACATTTCCTTTAATCCAAACTTTATTATCATCCGGCCCCCGTTTCGCTAACGTCTCAGCCATCTTCGTAACGACATCTCTTTCTCCTTCTAATGAGCGTTTATAATCCACCCATCCTGTAATCCCGCACATATAAATCATCCTTCCATCTTATTTCTTTTCTTGAACGTGCAGTAATCCCCACCCTAAGAGTGCGGATCAAAAAAATGAAAAACTTGACGATAACCTACTATCCACATATGGAATAGCATTTTCACTCAGTAAAACGTGTTTTATTGTATGCCCACCTATGTCTATATGTGTCTAGTTATAAAGAATGCACGAACTGTCTATAACAGGAATAACTACTTTTCATAAAGGAGAAATCGTGTATGATACAACGTAAACATATTTTATATAATCAGCCCCGTGCTCATACAGTCGGTAATGTAGAATATATAAACAATGAGTGGGTATTCTTTGATGATGAAAATGATGAAGCGTTTTTATTAGAAGATATTGCCGAAGATGGGTTTGAAATTTTGTATAATAACAATTGGCTACCAGCCCGTTTCTATGAACAAGATGTATTACAAATCGCCAACGAGCAACACCATTTGCAAAATGGTGAAATGATACGTATTCGAAAAAAGTTACTTCTTAGCTATAATGAATGGCTGGAGGAATTACCTGACTCTGTCTTCACATTATTAACCGAATCATTGCAATCACTTCACTACTCTTTATATGATTGCATGTATTGTCATAATTATTTATCTTTCTTACCGCAAGAGGAGTCACGCGAAGGAGTAAATATTCTTTTGTTTGATAACGAAGAAATGATCTGTACACTGCAGCACCATTTCGTCCGTCACACTACGTCAAATAAAAATATGTTCCGTTTTACGAAAGTAAATGGAGAAGAGTTGCATATCGATGCGACATAAAGTGAAACTTTAATCAGTGGGGGAGCCCACTGATTATTAGCCTTCACCAATCTGATGTTTACGGGATAAAGTAAAAAACCACCTTATAATCTCCCAAGTCTTTGAGATCATAAGGTGGCTTTATTTTTATTAGAATACTTTCCAGCCAATCGGTAATTTCAGCCCAAGGTAAAATACTGCTACTAGCGCAACAATAAATAAGCCCCAAACCGCCCCTGTTGGTTTGTTTTTGCTCATTTTCACAAGAACCATTTCCATTCCACCGATAACTAAAATACCAGCTAACATTTTTAAGCCATACCACATGTGCATGCTACCTGTTGCTGTCTTCACAATACTCATGTACAACATGAAGCCTGTCACAATAATAATGATATACATTAGGCGAAGCCCCATATGTACACCTTTCCCTTTTCTTCCTGCTGAATAAAGTGAATACGCAACGAAGAATAAAATTAAACCTAACGCCCATGCTGTAATATGCATATGTACCATCGTATCCCTTACCTCCTCTTTTCACACTTTTTCACTCTATATGATAACATGTTCATTTATTTTCAGGAAATGTTTCGCTTTTTTACATTTAAATGATATAATATTTAGAGTATTTACAAACTTCTTGTAATAACAAAAGGGGGAACAATCATGATTCAAACTAAGGATATTATCGAACTTACAGACACATACGGAGCAAATAACTATCACCCACTTCCAATCGTTATTTCTAAAGCAGAAGGTGTTTGGGTAGAAGATCCTGAAGGAAACCGCTATATGGACTTATTAAGTGCATATTCTGCAGTAAACCAAGGTCATCGTCACCCGAAAATTATTAACGCTTTAATTGACCAAGCTAATCGTGTTACGTTAACTTCTCGTGCTTTCCATAGCGATCAATTAGGTCCTTGGTACGAAAAAGTTGCGAAACTAACTAATAAAGAAATGGTACTTCCAATGAATACAGGTGCTGAAGCTGTTGAAACTGCAATTAAAACAGTTCGTCGCTGGGCTTATGATGTGAAGAAAGTGGAAGCAAACCGTGCTGAAATCATCGTTTGTGAAGATAACTTCCACGGACGTACAATGGGTTCTGTTTCCATGTCTTCAAATGAAGAGTACAAGCGTGGATTCGGTCCAATGCTTCCTGGCATCGTTGTAATTCCTTACGGTGATTTAGAAGCATTAAAAGCCGCAATTACACCAAACACAGCAGCATTCATTTTAGAGCCAATTCAAGGTGAAGCAGGAATTAATATCCCACCAGCTGGTTACTTAAAAGAAGCTTTTGAAGTATGTAAAAAAGAAAACGTTTTATTTGTAGCAGATGAAATCCAAACTGGCTTAGGCCGTACTGGTAAAGTATTTGCTTGTGACTGGGACAATGTAACTCCTGACATGTACATACTTGGTAAAGCACTTGGCGGCGGTGTGTTCCCAATCTCTTGCGTAGCAGCAAACCGCGACATTTTAGGTGTATTTGAGCCAGGTTCTCACGGTTCTACATTCGGTGGTAATCCACTTGCATGTGCTGTTTCTATCGCGGCTCTTGAAGTGTTAGAAGAAGAAAAATTAACAGAGCGTTCTCTTCAATTAGGTGAAAAATTAGTTGGGCAATTAAAAGAGATTGATAACCCAATGATCACTGAAGTTCGTGGTAAAGGTTTATTCATCGGTATCGAATTAAACGAGCCAGCTCGTCCTTACTGTGAACAACTAAAAGCAGCTGGTCTATTATGTAAAGAAACACACGAAAATGTAATTCGTATCGCACCACCTCTAGTAATCTCTGAAGAAGATTTAGAGTGGGCATTCCAAAAAATTAAAGCTGTATTATCGTAATGATAGAGAGGTTGTCCGACATGTTGGGACAACCTCTTTCTTTTTATATTCATTTATATTAAGATGAAATTGTAATTTTCTGTATTTTAAAATCGTAAAGGAGGTGCGACATGCTATTAAGATATGGTAAACATATTAACTATTTAGCTACAGCTTTTATTTTAGTTACATTCTTTGGTTTCCTACTTTCCACAACATGGCTTCATTACTCAACTCCTACTACACTCACACTACTGAAAGCATCATTTTGGACTGCTGTTATTCTTACTATCATTGGTTTTGGACGAGAAAAAAGCGCACTTACGGTTATACTATTTGGCATTTGTACACTTGCATTCATTGGTCTTTACACTTTTGCCGTTATCGATTACCTCTATAACCCAAGGCCATAAAAAAGAGCTATCTTTTAACAAGATAGCTCTTTTCTTTATTTCACTACATTTCGTAAAGTACCAATTCCTTCTACTGTAATGACCACTTCATCACCAGCATGTAAAAACTTCGGTGGTGTAAAACCTTTTCCGACACCAGCCGGCGTTCCTGTTGCGATAATATCGCCTGGTTCTAAAGTCATTCCTTTACTTATCGTTGAAATAATTTCTTCTATTGAAAAAATCATTTTATTTGTGTTAGAAGTTTGCCTTACTTCTCCATTTACTACCGTTTCAATGTGTAATGCATTCGGCGCATTAACCACCGATTTATGAATTAAATACGGTCCCATCGGACAAAATGTATCGAAGCTTTTCCCAAGGAAAAACTGTTTATGTTTTCTTTGAATGTCTCGAGCTGTTACATCATTGATAATCGTATAACCAAAAACATGCTCAAGCGCTTTTTCTTTTTTTATTTGCTTCCCTCGCTTACCAATAATGATAGCTAATTCTCCTTCGTAATCTAGTTCGTCCGTTGCATGAGGGTGACCATTAATTTGCTCATTTATGCCAATAACTGTTGTTGGTGCTTTCGTAAAGATCATTATATTTTCTGGAATAGACTCTACTCCGCCCATTTCTACCGCATGCTCACGATAGTTTTTTCCAACGCACAAAATATTCTTTCTTGGCCTTGGAATCGGCGCTAATATTTTCACCTCTGTTAACGGATAATACGCCGCTTCCCCGTTCTCTTTTGCCCAATTTACAATTTCACATACTTTCTCAAAGCATTCAGTCCCTCTTTCAATACACTCTAACATTGTAATAGGGATTGTAACCTTTTCCCCTTTTTGTCTTTGCGCTTCTCTTAAGTGTAATACCTTTTCTTCTTCTTCATCTACAATACCTACAAATACCTTTTCTTCTTTCTTCGCCGTTACAAAACGCAATATTTCCACTCTCCATCCTAAAACTCATACCCTTTAATTGTATTCGCATCCGCAAGAAAAAAACCTTCTCATGCACGCTAATTTTTACAATATTCTTCTCATCCCCTATTCGTTACCCCTTTATCATTTGGCATAAAATGTAGAAATTTTACTTTTTTTAGCGAATGCATTTCTTTTTTATGAAGTTTTTGTATAATATGTACTACATATATACTAAAAATTTCATTTAGAGATGGAGCCGATTTCAATGTTTGAGCAAGCGATTGAAAAAAAACGTGAAAAAATGATTTATTTTGCTGAACGCTATGGAATGACTTCTCAAAAAACAGTGGATTGTAGCCAAGAACTGGACAGGCTCTTAAATGTAATTTGTCATGTACATACGGATTTACACCCTACTCAAACATTCAAAACACACACGCAATAATGCGTGTGTTTCTTTTATTTCAAAAAAATACACATTTTATTGGAAACGCCCATACAATAGTAGAAAAGAAAATTTTAAAAACGAAGGGTGTTTTGTATGCCAGCTATGGTCGGACATATTCGTATCGTCAATATTGGATCAAGTGGTATTTTTCATATTGGAGATGTATTTGCGATTAGGCCTATTAGTTACTCACGTGCTTTCGCCGGGGCCGGCTCTTTCAACGTTGGAGATAATGTTTCTGTCTACAATTATCAAAGTGCAACGACTGTCAACGATTCAGATGTAATCGATCAAGCGATAATTGGCTCAACTTAAAGGAGGCAATTGCATTGAATTTTTATGTAAACCAAAGTATCATCATCAACAGTATTAAAATTGATAGCATTACAACCTCTTCTGTGTTCCAAATTGGTACTGCCGGAAGTATTAAAGCCCTATCTAAATTTTCAAATACGGGCGGATTTACGGAGCCGCTTCGCCCATTACAGGCGAAAGGACAAATTATTTCTATCAAACCATCAACTAGTTCTTCTTAAGACATCCTTGTCATAAATATATAGCAGGAATATTTTTACCCTCCCTATTGAAAAGGAGGTTTCACAAATGAATCAAGATATATATACTTACTTACACCAACTTCAACAAGCTCTTCAAACACAACAAGCAGCCATCTTGAATTTAGAAGATCAAGTGCGCCAACTCCAAGAAGAGCTTAACGAATTAAAAAATCGCCCCTCCTCTTCTGTAGGAAAAGTGGAATACAAATTCGATCAATTAAAAGTCGAAAATTTAAATGGTACTTTAAATATTGGTTTAAACCCATTTTCAGCAAAAGGACAACAAATTGAAGATTTTCAAGTGGATACAGAAACATTGAAGGTAAACCCTGAAACCGAAACAAACCCAGACTTTTATCAAGGTATCCTCCAAGAAATGCATCGATACTTAGATGAAGAAGCATATAATCGTATTCTCCATTTTGAACAAGAAGAGAGAACACCGCTTGATGAAATGTATCGACAAATGATGGTGGATGACATAAAAAAACAGATGGAGCATCGACTCCCTTATTATTTATCACAAGCGCAATCATATGAAGGTATTTCAACAGATCCAGATTATTTACGAGATATCATTATTCAGGCAATGAAACAAGATATTGACAAAGCCTTTCTCTCCTTTATTCAGCACATACCGGGAAATTTTCGAAAGGAGTAAGTAGGTATGAACCTTAACGTTGTAAACCGTGAGTTAAAAGTCGGACAGATTAAAATGAACGGTGTATCGTCGTCCGCACTCTTTTTAATTGGAGATGCAAATCTCCTCATTCTATCTTCTATTCTCGATACACCATTTGAAACAGTTACAGAGGGTCCATTTGTACCATTAGTAACAGATGTCCCTCCTACTCCAGGTTAAGGAGACTGAAAAATTATGTTGCATCATGTGTCCATTGTCCAAAATGTTTCTATTATTTCTTTAGGGATTACTGCCGTATTTCAAGTTGGAGATGCAAACCAAATGGAATTAAAAAGTAGAGCTATTGCCGTCCACCGTGAAATTCCTTTTTATATACGGGGAGAAGGTCGCTTTGATGCTTTTGAAATCTTTACAGATGAACACATTACAATTCCAAAACGAACGACAGATGTAAAATTAAATATTGTAAATGAATGCCCTTTTATTGAAGTGAATAACGTTGAATTGCGGACACTTTTAAATTCTGGTTGCTTTCAAATTGGAAATGTTGATTATGGTTTTAATAACTCTCGTATTATACAAATCCGCCAATATATTACGGATGAACCTTCCGCACAATAATTCATATAGTAATTAAAAAGCTTAGTAAAGTAGGTGGATGGTATGCCTTCAGTTGTAGGAAATCTCGTCGTGCAAAACAGTAACGGCTCTTTCAACTTAGGAGATTTTTATAACGTATCTCCGAAAGAAAACACGAAAGCCTATAACGGATCTGGAGCTTCCAATGTTGGGTTTGTCGTGAATACGTTTAACGGTGTTAGTGCAACGAATACATTTGATTCTGATGTGGCAGATCAAGATCAGATTGGAACAGCGTAAAAAAAGTAGGAGATATTCTCCTACTTTTTTCTTTTATGTAATTCAAAATTATTAAAATGAAATTTTAATAAGCAAGAGCTTCACTGTCCACAAATAGTGGTATAAACACGTAAGTAGTGAAGAGGCACTATTTCATTTTATTTAAATGATAACCCACTCTCCTCCAAAGCCTTTCTAAGCTTCGGCAAAGACGCAGGTCCCATACCATGCAGTTTTAAAATTTCTTTTTCACTATATTTTGAGAGTTCTTCTACAGTTTGAATTCCACGGTGCTCTAATGCCCTTCTTGCTGGCGCTGAAAGAAGAGAGAGAAAACCTTCTTTTGGTTTTCTCTCTTTCTCACAGACTGGGCAAGTTGGACAATCGCTACTTTTATAGTACTCGTGTCCCTGTTCACAAGTTCTTAACGTTTTTTCCGTTACCATTTTCAAGCCCCTCTATTCTTCAATATTTACAACGTGATTCCCATCAAAGAAGTATAAACATTTCTCTTTTACAGGATGTTGTAAGCTTTTCTCCAGTGCTTTTGCATATAACGAAAGCTGCACTTTATATCGATCTTCTAAAATTGGTTTCGCTTGTTCGAATCCGCCTGGGAATTTCCCTTCAATCGTATCTGTTTTAAAGTCGATTAACGTAATGCCATCTTCCTCTTCAATCATGCAGTCGATAACCCCTTGGACAAGAATCGTTTCTTCACTCTTCCCTTGCCAATCTTGATATGTTTCTTCTGCTGCAAGCATCATCGTAAATGGTACTTCACGCTCAACACTTTTCGCCGCTAATACCCTTTTACCTAAGTCACTGTCAAAGAATGAAATTACTTTTTCAATCGCTATTTCTTCCGCCTGCTCGAATGTTAATAATTCCTTATTTACCATTCCAGCAATTTGCTCTTGAAGAACTTCAACCGTAATCGGCTTCTTCAAATCAACATGCTGCATAACGGCATGGACTGCTGTTCCGCGCTCTGCGTACGTTAACCCTTTTTTCTCCATAAAGCGCGGGCGTGTTTTAATTGGTGCACGTAGTTTTTTAATAAAGGCGTTATCGCTACCTTCTTCAGATTGATAATTTCTCTTTATTTCTGTAACAGATTGCTTCGCACGATGAGATGTCGCATCCTCATATCCGTACTTCCACATTAATCTGTCGTACACTTCTTCTTTCCGTTCACTTTGCAGGGGAACAGCCTTTTTCTCACGAAGCGCTTCTAACAATTCTTGTTTCTCTTCTTGAACTGGCTCTGGTGCAAGTAGTGTGTTACCGTCCACAACTTCTACTTTCCAGCTAGTGTCATATCCGTAAATTTCATCTGGAATACTTCCTTGTCCTAATTCAAGAAGCATTTCACTATCACGGTGTCTATATAATGAAGGTGCAATCCAGTCTAAATAACAAGACGCTCCGGCACGTATGTGATCTGGTAATAACCATTCACTATGTTCCCTCGCATCAAGCCATTTTTCCATTTCCTTATTTGCATCCTTAACTGTTCCGATTAAAATTAACTTCTCTTTCGCACGCGTCAATGCTACGTATAGTACGCGCATTTCTTCCGCAATTAATTCCATTTTCATTTTACGCTTAATCGCAAGCTGTGATAATGTTGTATATTTAATTCGTTTACGCGGATCGATAAATTGCGAACCGAAACCGAAATCTTTATGCAGTAAGAAACGCTTCATTAAGTCTTGTGTATTAAAACGACGACCGAGTCCAGCTACAAATACGACCGGGAACTCTAGCCCTTTACTTTTATGAATCGTCATAATGCGAACAACGTCTTCTTGTTCACCTAGGGCTCTCGCCGTACCCATATCATCACCGCGTTCTAAAATACGTTCAATAAAACGTAAGAAGCGGAATAATCCTCTAAATGATGTTGCTTCATATTGTCTTGCGCGGTCATATAGTACGCGTAAGTTTGCCTGCCTTTGCTTTCCAGCTGGTAAACCGCCAACGAAGTCGTAATAACCTGTCTCACCGTACACTTTCCAAATTAAATCAGAAAGTGATTGTTGACGGGCGAATTCACGCCATCCTTGCAGTAAGTTATAAAACCACTCTAATTTATCATGAAGTTCTTGCTCCTCTTCAAGCGGTGCCCCTTTTAAGAATGAGCTCATTACTTCATAAAACGAGCCTTTCTTTCCATGAGCACGAAGCGTTGCAAGTTCTTCATCGCTCAATCCAACGATTGGGGAACGAAGTACAGCGGCAAGCGGAATATCTTGCATCGGATTATCAATAACGCGGAATACGTTCATCATAATATTTACTTCCGTCGCTTCAAAATAACCAGTCGCGAGGTCAGCGTATACTGGAATTCCTTGTAATTTTAACTCTTCCATAATTTGCGGGGCCCACGGCATGGAGCGAAGTAAAATAACGAAATCGCGATATTGCACCGGACGCATACTATCATTTTTACGGTCATACACTTCATAACCGGAATCAACCATCGCTTTAATGCGCTGCGCCATAAGGCGAGCTTCAAGCTGTGCTTTTTCGACTTCTGCACCTTCTTCACCGTCTATTACTTCTTCTTCCGTTTGCTGAATACATAATAATTCTGCTGCTACATCTTCACCTTCTGGATAGGTAGCACCTAGCTTTAGTTCGGCGTCAGCATCGTAGTCAATTTCCCCAACTTCTTCGCCCATAATTTGTTTAAAAATAAAGTTCGTACCTGCTAGTACTTCATGACGACTACGGAAATTTTTCGCTAAGTCAATCTTCATTCCGCCGCCCAACCCTTCTTGTGTGAAGCGTTTATATTTTCCTAGGAATAATCCTGGTTCTGCTAGTCGGAAACGATAGATCGACTGCTTTACGTCACCAACCATGAACAAGTTTCCTTCACTCTCAGAATCTTTCGTTACGAATTTAATAATGGATTCCTGTACAAAGTTCGTGTCTTGATATTCATCGACTAATACTTCAGCAAATTTATTACGATATTGGAGCGCCACTGCTGACGGATTCATTTCACCATTTTCACTTTGTTCACTTAAAATTTGTAAACAGAAATGCTCTAAATCTGTGAAATCGACCATTCCTTTATCTCGCTTCATCGCTTGGAAACGCTCTGTAAATACTTTTACAAGTTGAACAAGCTTTTCTAATACTGGGTGCATATCTTGAAAATCTCGTAAGAAACTTTCAGGTTTGCGGCTAAATAACTCTTCTTGTAATTTCTTCACTTCATCTTTCGCTTTATTACGAAGAGAGTCTACTTGTTTTACAACATCTTCATTGTAATCACTTTTCTTAATACGCTTTAACGTTTGCCACGATACGTTTTGCATCGCTTCATACACACTTGTCCACGACTCACGAGCAGCTGATGATAGCGTTCCAAGTAATGCTACATCTGCTTGCAGGGTTTCAATGCGAGGCGCTGGACCGTCAGGAAGCATTGCGAGTTCAGTTGCCTTACGAATATGCTGTTCCGCTGTTTCAAGCTGGAATTTCACATCTTCTAATAAATAAGAAGCATATACTAAATCCTCAATTGTCTTTCCTTCTACGTCATATGCTTCTACTAATTTATCAAGCCATTTTTCCGGATTTGGATGCGCTCTTGATTCTGTATGAAGCGCTAAAATCATACGTTGTAAGTCATCATCACTACGGTCACTCGTATAACGATCAACGAGTTCAAAGAATATCGTATTATCTTCGATGCCATACTCTTCTTCTAATATGTCATCTAGCACTTCTTCTTTTAACAATTCATTTTCTGTTTGATTCGCAATACGGAAACGAGGATCAACATCAAGCATGTAGTAATATCCTCTAATTACTTGTAAACAGAATGAGTGAATTGTTGAAATGGAAGCTTTATTTAATAGGCTCAGCTGCTTTCTTACGTGTTGAGAGCCTGGTTCATCAATTAATACCTTTTCTAACGCTTCTCCGATTCGGTTTTTCATCTCTTGTGCTGCTGCATTCGTAAATGTTACAACGAGCAGGCGGTCGACATCGACTGGGTTCTCTTCATTAATAATCTTTTTAATAATACGTTCAACTAATACTGCTGTTTTACCTGATCCAGCTGCAGCAGCAACTAAAATATCACGTCCGTTAGCTACAACAGCTTTCCACTGGTCATCTGTCCATTGACTACCTTCTGGTTTTTTAGGCCAATTTTCTATCATTCTCCGCCAACCTCCTCTCTTATTTTCTCCATCGCTTCGCTATCTTTCATATCTTTTAACGATCGGAACTGATTATCTTCCAGTGACTCATCAAACTGACAAACAGATTTGAAGTTACAGAACGTACATGCCGCTTTATTCCCCATTTTATAAGGAGCAATATCGATAACACCTTCTGTAATATCTTTTCCGATATTTTCAAACGTATGGTGTACATATTTTTGCAGTACGTTAAACTCTTGCTCACTTGCAATACTTGAACGCGCACTAAAGCTACCGTCTTTTTTCAGGCCAGCAGAAATAATATCTGAGCTTCCTGTTGAAAGTTTGTTATCCATTAAACGAACAACGTCAGCATCTCCTAATACGAGTCCTTTCATTTTAAATTTCTTTAAAATTTCTTTTTCAATTTCAGCTTCCGTTGCGTCACCTTTCATCTCAACGATTGGGTTATGAATATGGAAATACAATACACCAGCTGGTGATGCTGCGTGGCCTTTTTTCATCCACGTCTGTGCATTCGAAGTAACAACATCTAAATACGTTAACATTTGAAGTGCTAATCCGTAATACACTTCCGTTAAATCTAACGCTTTTGAACTTGATTTATAATCAATAATACGTAAGAACGTCCCGTTTTCATCTTCTGCCTTATCAACACGGTCAATACGGCCGACTACTTCCATCTTTACACCATTTGGTAATGAGAATTCCATCGGCGGAAGTGACCCTGTACCTCCCATACCGAACGGCACCTCTAAATCAACTGGTACGAATCCGCTTGACTTCGCATGTTCACGAAGAATGATTGACGTACGGAAAATGATTTGTTGTAGTTTTTGTTTTAAATAGAAATGACGGTTTGAACTTAATAAAATTTGTCGTTGTAATAAAGGCGCAATTTCTTCTATTACTAAAACAGAAAGATGCTCACACTCTTTTATGGATAAATCCGCCCAAGTGCGGTTTTCACGCAATAACTTGTCCGCAATTTTCTTTAATGCCGCATGGAATAATTCGCCGATGTCTGGCGCATCAAGCTTGAAAATATCACGCTCTCTAAGCGATAAACCGTGCTGCGCAAAATGAGCGTATGCACAACGATTAAATAGTTCCATACGAGAGACGCTTCCTTTAATTATATCTCCGTATAAATCTCTACTTACTGCTGTACTTAGTTTCTTCGCACGATTTCGATAGAATAAACTTGATAAGACGCGGCTACTTTTTTGTTTCCATTCATCTGAAGTTACGTAGAAATTATATACGTCCCACCAAAAGTCTAAATTCCCTTCAAATCCGTATCGCTTCCACGTTTGTAGTTGCTGCATAACGTAAGATAACGTTACTTCTGGCGTTGCTACATATGAAATTTGTTCTGAACGTGATAAATCATTTACGTCATTCGTAATAAATGAATCTTTCACATTAGGGAACATTCTTTTTATTTTCTTAATAAAGCTAGACGCAAGTAACGTCTTTCCTTCTTCATCTGCAAGCGGGCATGAAATGTATAACTTCTCAGATGCTCTCGTTACCATTTGATACATAACGAACTGTTCTTCTAACAAAGTTTGTCTCGTCGTTGGCGCTAATTCAATCCCTGCCGCACCAAGAACTTCTCTTTCCTCATCAGAAAGCATACCTTCATCCATAGGTGCTGCTGGAATGACACCCTCATTTACACCTATAATAAACGTTGCTCTCACATCAGATAATCTGGAGTGATCAATATTAGCAATTAACACTTGGTCTAATGACGGCGGAATGTTAGCAAATTGAAGTGCCTCAAGACCAGTCGACATAACGTCAGTAAACATAGAAAGAGACATTTTTTCTTCCCCAAGCATCTCTACAAATGTATCAAGAAGGCTCATTACTTCTTCCCATACTTGTTCATGATCTGTCGCAAATAAGAAATCTCCACTTTCTTCTGCACGTATACGTAATTCTTCTAGTTTTTTCGGAACATCCAGTTCTTCTAAAAACAAGTAAACTGCTTCACACATTTGCATAACTGTTCCTGCACGCTTTAACCTTTTTTGCATGCGAATAACAGGTGTTCTTACAACGTCACGTAGCCTATTTATTTTCTCTTCCATTTCACGTTCACTGTCTGTAATCATCCCGTTCGTATCATCAAGAGAACGATAACGGCGATACATCCATGGATCTTCAGCAGTCCATCTCTTTCCTTGTACACCGTACGCTAAACAGTAATTTTCAAATTCATCCATTTCTTCACGCATCGCTTCTTTTCCTACGTCTAATGGATATAAAAGCTCTGTTTTCACGCAGCGGAACACCGCATCATAACGCCAATTCCCACTAATAATCTCGAGTGCAGAACGAATACATTCTACCAATGGGTGGTGTGACATTGGGCGCTTTTCATCGATGAAGTGCGGGATATTGTAATCTGTAAATAACGTTCGCATCACATCGTAATAACTTTCCCCATTACGAAGAAGCACTGCAATATCTCGGTAACGATATTTTTCATCCGCAACAAGTTTACGAATTTCACGAGCAACACCTTCTACCTCCGCTCGTAAATTCGCAGCTGTACTAATCGTTACACTCGCTTCACCGTTAAATTTTTCATTCGGACGCGCTTCATAATGAGCTTCTAAATGCGCTAATGCCGGAGAATGAAAACGCCGCTGTTCCATAAGTGGAATTGTTTTTTCAATTTCTATTTTCTCTTCACGCGCTACTTGTTTTATTTTTTCATACGTTAACGTCGTTTCATAAAATAAATCGAGTTCATTTACTGGCTGCGCTAACGTTTTTTCATCTATCGTTAACGTGATCGTAACTCTCGCTCCGCAAATCATAAGCTGTCTTACAATCTCTAACTCTTGCGGGGAGAATGAATGAAATCCGTCTATATAAATTTCCGCACCATTTACATATTCAGACTGCGGAAGCTTTTCCACTAGCAATTGCAGGTAGTCTTCTGAATCTAAATATTTTCCAATTAAAGCACGTTCAAAATCATCGTATAACAGCTGTAAATCATACACTTTATTCGCTAGTAACTTTTGTTCGGCACTGCTACTATGCGCATCTAATTGTTGCCACATTTCATATACGTTAGATGGCGTTACATTGTAACGTTTAAACTCTGCAATCATACTACCAAGATGTTCAAAGAAACCGTTTTGCTCCGCTGCTTTTTGGAACACCGATAATCCATCTTTACGAGACTCTACAATTTTACGGAGTAACATATGTACACCAGCTTCATCAATATGAAGACGACTCGCTCCGCCAACTTCTTGCAGTACCTTCCACGCTAATCGTGAAAAACTAAAAACTTGTGCCCGAATAGAACCTCTTACATCCTCACTTCCAATTAACGCCTGCTGCGTCTGGAATGTCATCTGTTCTGGCACAAGATATAATATTGTTTTCCCTCTCGGGCGTTGTTTTAACTCTTCTTGCACTTCGCGTAAACAAAGTGTACTTTTTCCACTTCCCGCTCTACCAATCACAAATCGAAGTGACATGTAACCCCACCTTTCACTTACATAACGAACGTTAGTTTGCTACTATAATTGTATTATAGGACACGAAAAAAGACAAACTGAGTTGTTTGCCTTTTTCTATACTTCTATCTATTATATCAACCTTTTGAAAAATTCGTTTGCACCTCTTGAATTGGCCAATATCGCAAATCAACTTTACCGACGACTGTATCAGCTTTTACAAAGCCAAAGTGTCTACTATCCCAGCTCCCGAGCCGGTTATCACCTACTACAAAAATAAACCCAGGTGGCACCAGTTTTTCTTTCGTTAACTCTTCTAATGTAAAGTCGCCTGTTAGTTGCCTTCCGTTTATCTCTTTCTTATACTTCTCTAAATACGGCTCATCAATAAATTGACCGTTTATATATAACTTATCCTGCTTATATTCAATATGATCTCCAGGTAAACCGATAATCCGCTTTACATAGTCCTCTTTTTTATTCGCATGAAATACCACAACGTCAAATCTGTTCAAGTCCCCAACTTGATAACTCACCTTATTTACAACTAGCATATTGCCATCTTGCAATGTCGGCATCATTGACTTCCCCTCTACAACATACGTTGAAAAGAAAAACGTTCGAAAAAATACAGCTAATAATACACCAATTAAAATTGTTCGTATCCACTCCATGCCTTCTTTTTTCAAAGTTTTCTTCATCTGCTTCTCCCCTTATCCTTTAATACTGAAGCTTTCCTTTACAAAGAAGACTATTCTTAATGTAGTTCTAACTTTACTTCGATTTTCTTACCGACATACCATAAAATAAAAATACCAATCGCTACAATAACTGATTTCACCGGATTATGAATAAATGACATTAAATCATGACCGATATACGTTAAAATAAAAATCATCACAAGTTTTCCGAATGCTAACGCTAGACCAAACTGTTTTACACTAATTCGGGATAAACCAGCGACAACATTTATGAGCGCTGACGGTGTAAACGGAAAACAAAATATAACAAAAATCGGTGCGAATCCTTTCCTTTCAATCCACCCCATTGCTTTTCGTACTCTCTCATGCTTATTTACAAACGAAAAGAAACGACTGCGACCAAAATGGCGGATGATGAAAAAGACAAGTAATGCACCCATTACTGATCCAAGCCATGAATAAAGAAAACCGAGCCAAAAGCCAAATGCAACAGCATTCGCCAGTACAAATACGATAAGCGGTAATGCTGGAATCAACGCCTCTATCATCGGTAAACCAATACCAAGAAGTGGTCCGAACGCTTTATAACTCTCAACAATATGATCCATATTTTCTGGTGAAAAATACTCTTTGATTGTCTGAAAATCCATTCTACACTTTACCCCTTTACTCTAAATACTATCCCTACTGTATCATTGCTTATATGAAAGAGGAAATGGTAGATACGACATATGGAGATGTATTTATTAAAGTTTCCATATCTTTCATAAGAATTCCTTCATTATTTAGCTATGATAATCTATCAATATTCGACAGGACGTGTCATTCGTTTTGTTATTTAGATTGTTTTTTTGATTTTTTCGGTAAATGAAATTACAATGGTGATTTTCTAAATATAACAATTACAACTCGGTTTTTCTAATATATCGCCTTACCTACAAAGACTGATAAAGTGAAACTTTAATCAGTGGGGATTTTGTTGATCCCCCGCTTAACTTCTTTGCTTTCGCTGAATTTTGAGGCGGGGGTCTTACTGCCCACAAATAACAGGATAAACAAAAAAGAATGGGGATTCCCCCATCCTTTCACACTTCGCCTTCCTTCACAAAATACACACTCTCATAAGCGGGTCTTAATGTTGATTCCTCTTTTTTATCAACCTCTTTAAAACAAGGATTCCCTTGTTTTTTCCTACGATCTTCATATTCAGTACGTAATTTCGCTGTACGATTTTGTTGATTTTCAAAACTAGTTTTTGATATCTCTAATTTCACAGCAAAGCCATTTATAAATCTAATAATAAGATTTCCATCTTTTAATTCTTTATTACTTTCAATATAAAAATGAGACAACCAAGCACACTCTTTTCTAGAGTAAGAATAGGTAGGGAAAAAATAAAGTTGATCTGCTGGACTAATCGCAATCGGTGCTTTATGTGTAATATGAGTTAACTCTTTCGTTCCTTCTTTTCGGCCTAAGAAACTAGAGCCATGCTTGCGGCAACTTCTTTCTATAATATCTAGAGGTTTTTGAAATACGAAAAAAGAATCATTCATTTCAACGACTCGCGTAACAATTTTCTTTTCACTTAGAATAACAGGAAGTAAGGCCATCGTATTTTTCGTTACAACATAATTTTCGACATAGCGTTCCACTTTACTTTCCATACTCCATTATCTCCTTTTTTCCATTTATATTAGCAGCTGCATATATAATTTTAGCATCTATGAAAAGGAAATAGCTTACAAGTTCCGCTTTTTTACAATTTTTTATCATTTATCAAACATTTGTTAAATAAAAAAATCACGATATAGTAATGTTTTAATTTTAAAGTTATAAAAACAGCATTTATACTACCTATAAATATTTATTATCCCTTCCTATTTTCACATCATGAAAACAATTAACTTTGCTATAATTAAAATGTAAATCCAATATATGGAGGGCCACTATGGAGGAAAAAGAGATCCAACCATCGATTCAAATGAAAAATAGTAGCGTCATTATCGTGAAAAACTCAGCTAGTATTATATTTGGTTTATTTTTCATTCTGCTATTCTTTGCTAAACCGTTTCGTAAATCAAGATGTCCAGAATGTAAAAAACGTGAGAAGAAAAAATTAGAGCAAGAACAATAAAAGGCCTTCCTTTATGGATTGCCTTTTTACATTTGTAGCATCATTTTATTTATTCTTCTCCCTAAAAAAACAACTATATTTTCTCCCAAGGTTCTCTACATCTTTTTTGATTTGTAATATGATCCTTATATAAAACATGAGAAAGAGTATTACTTGTTACCCGCTTTTAATTTTTATTAAACACTTCAAATTTGTACATCTTTATCCATCACTAACAATTCGTTAATTAGTTAACTTTGTAATATAAGTTTTGTATATAATGTCATTCAAAAACACAATATATATAAGTAGCTATTTATAATTACATTGCTTTTTATCGAATTCCAAAAAGGAGCTGTATACTATGGACAAAGAAAATCTATTAAGCCAGCAGGTTAATAGCATCCCCTCAGATGCTCTGAATACCCCTAGTAAGGAACAAGAACAACTGTTAGAAACATCATCTCAAAACGTACAAAATTCCAACAACAACACTAACAAAAAAGATGTTACTCAAGGTCTATCTGGAAAAGATTTCCCCATTTCAACAGAGAATACAAATTTATAGTTATTTACTATCATACGCAGCAAATGCTCTTGCTGAACTAATTCCTCTATAGAAACTAATACGCATTCCAGATAATTTTTCACTCGTTGTAACATAGAAAAAGAGATTTAGATATAAAAACAGGCTCTGAAAAAACTTTCCTCACAACAAAAAAAGGATGGCATTAGCCATCCTTTTTTCCATCATCAACTATAAAATTATAGTTTGATTACGTTTTTAGCTTGAGGTCCACGGTTACCTTCTTCGATTTCGAAGCTAACTTTTTGGCCTTCTTCTAGAGATTTGAAACCTTCAGTTTCGATTGCAGAGAAGTGTACGAATACGTCGTTTTCGCCTGGAACTTCGATGAAACCGAAGCCTTTTTCGTTGTTAAACCATTTTACTTGTCCTGTTACTGCCATGATTATTTCCTCCTAAGAAAATACAAATTTAATTTTTTTAGTCTTCCTGTCTAAAAAAAGAATCCACACATTATCAAATACGAAACATAAACTAGTTCTCACATACTTTTTCTCGTTCGTTTTCAGCACTTGATAACATATGGATTGCTTAATTTAACTATTCAACTGACATCATCATAGCACATTAAAATAAAATGTACAATCTTTTTCGAAAATAGAATTTCTAATTTTTAGTATTTCTTATAAAATATAATTATCTCTATTCTAAATAAGGAGGAGTTTATGACCAATAAAATTCCTAAAAAAACATTAAAAAGAATTGAAGAGGATATTGAAAATAATAATCTTGGAAAAGCAAGAGATAGATTGCATGGCCTCATCTTTACATACCCAAATGAATTACATCTTCGAAAGCAACTCGGAGATATTTATTATAAATTACAATATCCGGAAATGGCTGGACGTTACTGGTATCTAGAGGAGCATAAAACAGACATTATGCATGAATCATGTTTATTATTTGAAAAATCAATGGGAAATAGTCCTCATCATATTGCACGTGCTTTAAAGTTTAAAGGCGATTCTAACCATATAAAAGGTTTGTATAAAGATCAATCTTTATCTTCAGTGCAGAAGAAAGTAGCAGAGGAGTTAATTTATGAGTATAAAGAAACATGGCAAGATAAGCTAGTTCCTTTTGGCTGTCTAGCATTGCTTGCTTTCCTTCTCTTTTCTGCCGTTATTGGTCTATTCACTATTTGGAATTGGATTTTTTAATTACAGGGGGAATTTTCACATGTCAAACTACGCTAAAGAAGAAAGACTAACAGGGGGAAACGTCTCAAGCGTATATCGTTCTGAAAATACTGTTCGGCGAGAGTTAAAGCCAGGCAGTGAAAAGATTCATGAGTTATTGCAACATTTAGAAAACAAAGGATTTCATTATGCTCCAAAGTTTTTAGGTGTAGATGAAAAGGATAGAGAGATTTTATCCTTTATTGAAGGAGAAGCTGGCAATTATCCTTTAAAAGAATATATGCGATCTAATGATGTATTAAAAGAAATAGCAAAGATGCTCCGCCTTTACCATGATGCTGTAAGTGATTTTCCTTTATTAGATGATTGGAAACCGATGGATCACACGCCAAATAACATTGAGGTTTTATGTCACAATGATTTTGCCATTTATAACATTATTTTTAATAATGAGAAGCCAGTAGGGATTATTGATTTCGATGTTGCTGCTCCTGGCCCAAGACTATGGGATATCGCTTATACACTCTATACTTGTGTGCCTTTAAGTAGAGTGTATTATACAGAATCCGGTGAAGCCGTTCATTATGACTCATCGCAACATGCAGATCGTATTAAAGAGAGAGTGAATTTGTTCATTCAGTCCTATGATAAAAATATGGATGAAGATTACTTAGGAATGGTGTTGCTTCGATTAGAAGGGTTATGTACATATATGAAACGAAAAGCGCAAGAAGGCGACTTGAATTTCCAAAGAATGATTGATGAAGGACATCTAGAGCATTATGAGAAAGATATGAAGTTTATTCGTGATCATAGGGCTGAGTGGAGTTGATTTAGCAATAAAGAAAAGTTAGTATTGTTTTTTGCCAACAACTCAATCTCTCTTTTCGAATCATTTAGAAAATAACAAGGGGCACCTTTCAAAAAGGTGCCCCTTCCTTTTATTTCGTAAACTGTGCTTCTTCCGTAGATCCTTTTAACGCTGTCGTTGATGAAGTTCCGCCTGTAATCACTTGTGCTACTTCATCAAAGTAACCTGTTCCTACTTCGCGTTGATGACGTGTTGCAGAGTAGCCATGTTTTTCAGCTGCGAATTCTGCTTGTTGTAGTTCAGAGTATGCTGCCATGCCGCGCTCTTTATAGCCACGTGCTAGTTCAAACATACCGTAATTTAATGAATGGAATCCAGCAAGTGTTACGAATTGGAACTTGTAACCGTAAGATGCGATTTCCTTTTGGAAGCTTGCAATTGTTTTTTCATCTAGTTTTTGTTTCCAGTTGAATGAAGGTGAGCAGTTATATGCAAGTAGCTTCCCTGGATGCTCCTTATGAATTGCGTCCGCAAATCGTTTTGCATCTTCTAAATTTGGTTCTGACGTTTCACACCAAACGAGGTCTGCGTACGGTGCATACGCTAAACCGCGCGCAATTGCTTGATCAAGACCTGCATTCGTACGGTAAAACCCTTCTGGTGTTCTTTCTCCTGTAATAAATGCTTTATCAACAGGATCGATATCGCTCGTAATTAAATCAGCTGCATCCGCATCTGTTCTTGCAACGATAATTGTCGGCACTCCCATTACATCTGCTGCAAGGCGTGCAGAAATTAAATTGCGTACTGCTGTTTGCGTTGGTAGTAGTACTTTTCCACCTAAATGGCCACATTTTTTCTCTGAAGATAATTGATCTTCAAAATGCACACCTGATGCACCTGCTTCAATCATACCTTTCATCAGTTCGAATACATTTAATTGCCCACCAAATCCAGCTTCTGCATCTGCTACAATCGGTACGAAATAGTCTGTATCATCGCTTCCTTCCATATGCTGAATTTGATCCGCACGTTGAAGCGTTTGATTAATTCGTTTTACTACAGCAGGTACGCTGTTCGCTGGATATAAACTTTGGTCTGGATACATATGTCCAGAAAGGTTTGCATCAGCTGCTACTTGCCAACCACTTAAGTAAATCGCTTTTAACCCAGCTTTTACTTGTTGCATCGCTTGGTTTCCTGTTAATGCGCCAAGTGCGTTAATATAGTCTTCTGTATGAAGCGATGTCCAAAGCTTCTCAGCACCGCGACGCGCTAACGTATGTTCAATATCAATTGACCCGCGCAGGCGAATTACATCTTCTGCCGAATATGGACGTGTGATCCCTTTCCAACGCTCATCTAATTCCCAGCTTTCTTGTAACTTCTCGATTCTTTCGTTTTTCATTTGTTCCATCCCCTTTTCATTTTTTATAAAATTTCATAACCCGGTAATGTTAAAAATGGTACGAATTCATCATTTCGAACGAGATCTGTAAACAACGTTGTCGCCTCTTGGAATCTCCCTTTCTTAAAGGCTTCCTTACCAATCTCTCTTTCTATTTTTGCTAATTCTTCTTCTTTTAGCTCTTCCATTAATTCAAGCGTAATATTACGACCATCATTTAGTTTTCCACCTTCATGACGAATCCATTGCCATACTTGTGCTCTTGAAATTTCAGCTGTTGCCGCATCTTCCATTAAATTATAAATGGGTGCTGCTCCCCGTCCGCTTAACCAAGATGCAATATATTGAATACCTACGCTAATATTCATGCGAAGGCCCTCTTCTGTAATCGTTCCCACCGGTACCTCTAGTAAATCGTTTTCTGTTACACATATTTCTTCACGTTTTCTAAAAATTTGATTTGGTGTTTTCATAATGTGATTAAACACTTCCATTGCAACCGGTACAAGTCCAGGGTGGGCAACCCAAGTCCCGTCATGACCGTCTAAAGCTTCGCGTTCCTTATCAGCACGCACTTTTTCAAAAGCTGCTTCATTTGCTTCTGGATTATTTTTAATCGGAATTTGTGCCGCCATTCCTCCAATTGCTGGTGCATTACGGCGGTGACATGTTTGAATTACTTTCAAAGAATACGAACGCATAAATGGCGCCGTCATCGTGACTTGTGCTCTATCTGGTAGTAAGAATTTATTATGATTACGGAAACTCTTTAAAAAGCTAAAAATATAATCCCATCTTCCGCAATTTAAGCCAGCAGAATGATCTTTTAGCTCATATAAAATTTCATCCATTTCAAACGAAGCGTGAATCGTTTCTAGTAACACAGTTGCTTTAATCGTTCCGTTTGGAATGCCGATATATTTTTGAGCAAATACGAATACATCATTCCATAATCTCGCTTCTAAATAACTTTCCATTTTCGGTAAGTAAAAATATGGGCCGCTCCCTTTTGCTAAAAGAGCTTTCGCATTATGGAAAAAATACAAGCCGAAATCTACTAAACTACCCGACATATTTTTCCCATCAACTTGCATATGCTTTTCCTCTAAATGCCATCCTCTTGGACGTACAATGAGTACAGCTGTTTTCTCATTTAATCTATATTCTTTCCCTTTATCATTTTCATGTGAAATCGTTCCCTTTACTGCATCTCGTAAATTGATTTGCCCTTCAACTGCGTTTTTCCAAGTTGGTGCATTCGAATCTTCAAAATCCGCCATAAAAAGATGCGCGCCTGAATTTAAAGCGTTAATGACCATCTTTCTATCTACCGGTCCAGTAATCTCTACGCGGCGATCCTCTAAGTCTTTTGGCAGCTTGGCAATTGTCCAATCCGCTTCACGTATGTGTTTTGTTTCTTCTAGAAACTTCGGAAACTCCCCTGCATCAATTCTCTTTTGTTTTTCTACACGTTTTTGTAAAAGTTCTATGCGGCGCTCATTAAAATTCTCATGTAGTTCCTTCAAAAAACTAAGCACCTCAGGTGTCAATATTTCGTTGTACGCTGGTAACATTTCTCCAACGAGTGTAACCCGTGAAGTTTGCGTCGACATATTAGCATCCCCTTCTTAAACTGTTTTATAACAGATTTGATTTCATGTTTTATATTATATAACAAATCTTCAGAAAAGGAAGTTTTTTTCGAAAATTCATTTCATTTTTTTTCAAAACGCCATTCTTTCGCGCTTTATTTCATACAAAAAAGGCCGCTGTTATACAACAACGACCTTTTTGTATTATTTTTAAATTTCACTTTGACTAGTTAAACTTTATTACTGCCCTTGTTCCATATCATGCAATATTGCTCTATGTAAAAACTGTGCGTATTGTTCTCTCGTTACCTTCATAGACGGACCGAATTTACCTTCTCCGATTCCCATTGTAATACCATTTGTTTGTACTGCACTAATTGCATTCGTTGCCCATGAATTTGTTGAAACATCATTAAAGTTATGAGATCCCTTCGCCTGTAAGTCAAAAGCATTCGTAAGAACTTGTGCCATTTCCGCACGCGTTAACGTCGCCTTCGGTCTAAAGTTTCCATTCTCGTCTCCCTGGAAAATTCCCATTTCCGTTAACGCCAATATCTCCTCGATAAAGCTTGTTGAATTTTCATCAATATCTCCATATGGGTTTTCATATTCATCTTGTTCTTCCATATCAAACACACGGTAAATTAAAGCTGCAACTTGCTCACGTGTTACATTATCCCCAAAACCGAATATTCCATCGCCATATCCCAAAATAATTTCTTGTTCCGCTAATTCATGAATTGCCTCATATGCCCAATGTCCTTTTGGTACATCTTTAAATACAATTGTATTTGTTTTTTGCAACGGTGCACTTTCCGCTTTTACACTGTTACTCTCTGCTGAGAATAATACCCCACCCATAATTGTTAATGCTGTAGCTGTTTTTAATAATTTTTTGCTCATCTAATTATCTCCCCAATATGTATATGTTTTTTTAAAAATATACAGAATAAATGGTATAGCGACAATATATTT
This sequence comes from Bacillus sp. BF2-3, assembly GCF_008368795.1. Taxonomy (NCBI): domain Bacteria; kingdom Bacillati; phylum Bacillota; class Bacilli; order Caryophanales; family Bacillaceae; genus Bacillus; species Bacillus sp. BF2-3. The sequence continues at coordinate 228,079 of NZ_QOSA01000020.1, read as the reverse complement.
TTCGACACATTTCGTGACGGTTTTGTGAATCATATTACACATCATGTCTTTTTTATCGGGTTGATTATAAAGCTTGTGTATAACCATAAAAATACATAAATACGAATAATAATTCTTTTTTAAACAAACAAAAAAGCACAAATATTTCTATTTGTGCTTTCATATTTCACTCTACTTCCAATCCTCTTTCAAATGATAATTAATAATCGCATTATTAATAAACTGAGCATATTGTTCTCTAGGTACAGGGCGATTTAATTCATACATGTCATTCCCAGTTCCTCTCACAACATTATTAGATTGTAACGCACTAATTGCATCTTCTGCCCAGTGGCCTTTTGGAATATCTTTAAATGTATGTTTTTGTTTCGTTTCAAAATGAAATGCTCGTTTTAAAATGACAGCCATTTCCGCTCTAGAGATTGGTGCTTTCGGCCTAAAATTCCCTTGGCCATCCCCTGAAAAAACACCACGTTTTGTTAACGCCAAAATTTCCTTTTTAAAAGTTGTTGTACTATCAGAAACATCTTTATATGGATTCGCTACTGGCCCTTCTTCTTTTATCTCAAGTGTTCTGTAAATAGTCCCAGCTACTTGTTCACGTGTTATAAGATCGCCAACACCATACTTCCCGTTTCCATACCCTAATATAATTTTATGATATGCTAAGTCCATAATGGCATCATATGCCCAAAATCCGTATGGAACATCTTCAAACACAATCATTTGTGGATACTCTTCCGCTTTTACAGGCGTCACATTCGTCCCTGCAAATATACCTCCTGCCATTGTCGCAATCATCATTACACCCAATATTTTTTTCTTCATTGTCCTCTCTCCCTATTTCATTCAAATAAAATGAACTTCATTGTTTCAGGAGTATTATTTTTTGGTGAATGTAAGATAAAATGTAAATCTTCTAGAAGAAATATTTCCACTACCTTTCTGCTTTATACTCCCTTCTTTCTTTTTCAAAAAGGAAGTTGTCACATCTAAGGTGTTATATACTAAAACATTCTACAATCTCTTTATAAACTCCTTTTCACTTTACAACTTCCCTTTATTGGCACCTAAAGGAGATACCTAGTGGAGGCTACTATATTCATGGTTTATATTTCAGAGGTAGCATTCCCCTTCACTGATAACTCGTTTTCGCTGAATTTTGAGGTGGGGGGTCTTACTGTCCAGCAAATAGCGGGATAAAAAAATCATCCTTTTTTCTTAAAAGAGGATGATTTTTTTTTATTTATTAACACTCAAATATGCTACTACTTTTGAAGAGTAAATTGGGCAACTATTTGTTTTAGTTTTCCTGCTGCGTTATGCATATGTTCAATTGAAACCGAAATCTCTTGAACAGATTTTTCCTGCTGTTGAATAGACTCTTTTACCCTATCAGTTCGGTCAGATGATCTTTGGGAAATTTGAGCCATGTCTTCTGCAGAAGCCGAGATTTCCTCACTACTCGCTGCAATTTCATCTGTAGACATAGATACCGTTTGAATTTGCTCAGATACTTGCTGTACTTTTTCTGTAATTGTTCCAAATACTTTTTCTGTATGCATTACTACTTGTGTACCTGCCTGTACCTCATTATCTACTTTCCCCATCATATGTACTGTATGGTTCGTTGTTCCCATAACTTGAGTAATAAGATTCTCAATTTGTTTTGCAGAATCACTAGATTGTTCTGCTAATTTCCGCACTTCATCTGCCACAATTGCAAATCCTCTACCACTTTCACCAGCACGTGCAGCCTCAATTGCGGCGTTTAATGCTAATAAGTTAATCTGGGAGGTAATACCTTGCATTACATCAATGATTTTAACAATTTCTTCTGATTGTTCTTTCATAGTCTCTACTTGTTTCACACCGCTATGTACCGAATTTTGGATTGTATCCATCTGTTGAATCATTTGTTTCATTAATTTGTTACCACTCTCTGCATCTAATGCTGATTGAGCAGATAATTCATTTACAGAGGATGATGTATTGACTATACTCTGCATTCCTTGTGTCAACTCTTCCATCGCACCCGCAGTTTGTTCCATTGCTTGCATTTGACTCTCTGCGCCATTTGCGACTTCTTCAATATCCATAGTGATTTTTTTGGCTGCACTACTAGATACTTCTGACGCAGATGCTACTCCGTCTGCATATTGGAATAGAAGCTGAATATTATTCTCTACTTCTTGCATATTTGTTCTTAGCCCTGCAATCATCTCATTAAAATTACTTACTAATACACCTAATTCATCCTTAGCAGTATAATCACCATGTACAGTTAAATCTCCTTCTTTCGCTCTTTCCATCATACGACTAACCGTTTGTAAAGGAGCAACTATAAGCTTGCTAATAATATAACTTACTATACATATAACGATTGTAGTAACTACTACAAGAATGATAAAGGTAATAACGGAACGATCAATCATTTTTTGCGAATCTTTAAATACTTGGTCAGCTAAATTTGAAACATACGATTCTAGATCCACTGCATAACCAGCTAACTCTATTCCCTTCGGTTTTAATTCCTTCTGAAATTCATTTATCATTTGCGGCTCGTTTGTTGCCTTTGCCTTTTCAAATAATTTCTTATATGTATCTTTATAACTTGGTAAAGATTTCTTCATCTTCTGAAACAGTTCATCCTCTTGCTTACTTAAATTAAAACCATCATCATATTCTTTTAATAAAGAATCATATTTTTTAAGATCCTTTTCAATATTATTAATTATTCCCTCTTTATTTGCCACTTCATTTTGTGATGCCGTAATTAACTCTAATAAGTTATATTCTAGTGAATTTTGTGTGCGAAGCATTCCTTCTAATAAAATTGCAGAATATTGATAATCATCTACTACAACCTCTGTATCGTGCTTAATCTTATTAATAGAATGAATTGCTACACTGCTTATAATTACCATACCTAAAACTGCTAATGAAATAAGCGCTAATAATTTATATTTCACTTTTAAATTTTGTAAAAAATACATTTTTTCACCTTTATTCCTTTATATATAGATTTTTAGAATTTTATAGCTTATTATTTACAAAATCGCAATAAAAAGCAATGATAAATATTCCCAATATTAAACTTATATCTCTATAAAAAAAAGTAGCATAATAGCTACTCCTTTTTGCTTTGTTTCTCATATTGTTCAAACGTATGAATTCTTTCAAAAATTGGTGGGTGCGTGTATAAGAAAAATTTCACTAACGCAGGCGGATTCACTTGGCTTAAACTTGTTTTTGATAAATATTGAAAAGTTTTCACACCAGATTTTCCGTCCTTCGTCATATTTAAAGCATATTGATCTGCCGCTCTTTCTTCTATACGTGAAACATAGTTTGTTGCTGGTTGTACTGCAAATGAGAGTATAGAAGAAATTAAGAAAAATAAAGGTAAAATGGAGAAACATGCCACTTTTGAAATTTGCAATGTATCTCCCCATTTGCGAATACACATATTTATAATACGACTAATTAAAAACATACCTATAAACGATAGCAATACATAACTTGCAACGCCAAAATATATATGCTTCATAACATAATGCCCCATTTCATGAGCCATGATAAATAAAATCTCTTTATCTTTTAACTGCTTAAGCGTTGTATCCCACATTACAATACGGGCGTTAGGGCCAATTCCTGTTACGTAAGCATTTAATGCATTCGTTTTTTCTGACATATTTACTTCATATACGTGTTTAGCAGGAATGTCCGCTTTGTCTGCTATCGCTAAAATTTTCGTTTCTAATTCTTTATTTTTCAGCGTCGAGAAGTCGTTATACAGCGGATCAATAACGACAGGCTGTATGAATGTTAAAAAGATTGTAAATGGAACAGAGAGTGCCCATCCTGCGAGCCACCATCTCTTCGGAAATTTACGGATAAGCCATAATAGAACGGTAACTACGATTAACATAGTCGCATAGCTTTCCCAAAAACCGATAACATGATCTTTTATCCAGCTTTGTGTACTTTGCGTTGAAATGCCGTAATCAACGGACACTTTCCGGCCAATCCATTGCATCGGTAAGGCAAGCACTGTTGTCAGTAATGATAAATAAAAGAAATAAATCGCAACTTGCAAAACACTTATTTTAGTCGTTTCCTTCGACCATTTCTCAAACTTTCTTGAAATACCTAGCACAAGTACAAATAATAAAATAATCCATTCAAGAGGCGTCGCTAAAAAGTATAGTAAATTTTTCACGCGCGAATAATCTTGGCTTAGCGTAAGCTCTCTAGCACTCATAAACGTTTCTGGATCTGCACTCGTTCCCTTATACATGTCCGGAATAAGTTCATGATTCCATCCAAATAAATACCAATATATAAGTAACGCAAATCCAACGTACAAAAAAAGCGACCAACCGATAACCTTCCTCACGCTATTCCCTCCTCTATGCTGCCTGTCTATTATTATTGTAAGTTCGTACACGCTAAATTAGAACAAGCTTATTATGTGAATTGCTCGAAATCCTTTTATTTACATAAAAAACTCTTCTACATAAGAAGAGTTTTGCCTATCTTTAAACACTTTCTTCGGTTCACAATCCGTAATAAGGATCACACTTACAAACCAACACGTACCCTACTTGCTTTTTAGATAACATAAAAAGCCTCTTTAAGGAAGTACATCTATTAATAAACTAAAATCTTGTAAAGAGAAAGAACTATATTTCATAATACCCTGTACAGCTAAAAGTAAAACAAGACCGATCACACACATATAGTTAACGCTTTCTTCATTCTTTTTTTCAGTAACGACTCCACCACTTATACATAAAATCCCCAACAAATGGAGCGCTAAATACATGAAAAAGTAAGCTTCCTCCCAGCGCAAAATAACATTCACTGTCGTTATTAACACTAGACTAAGTAAAATCAAATAAAAAAACTTATTTGATGATATCGTTTCATTCATATAATTTTATACATCCCTTTCAAATTTCGAATTAATGATGTTTCAAAGCTATAAAGTAAATGATTGTTTTCATACCATAAAACAAAAGGAAAGCCACCATGACTTTCTCGAATACTTTATGAACCCACACATACTTCTCTTCATTCTTTCTGAAGATGCGCTTCATCATTTCTTCTACAATTAGACCAAATATTAGTAAAACCCCGAACACAAGTAAGAAGAGAAATAATATTCTCTTTTAAATGAGTACTAGAAAATAAGTAATACTCTGGAAACACAATCGTATCTACTACAGGTTGAATCCAATGACAAACGCTTTTATCACACATATCTGTAATAGACGTAACATCTATAATGTCTTTTAATATTTTTTCAACCGTCTTCTTCATCTTATTTACTCCCGACTACATCTGAAAAGCTCTTTTTCTGCTCTGCATATATAACTGGCACTTCTTTACTCCAATATTTGCGATTAACAAATAAAAAGATAAGTACTAAGTTTAATCCTGTTATAAAAATAATAAGTCCAGGAAAGAATGTCGTATAACTTGAGAAATCGGCAAAACTCATAATTTTTTCTCTACTTATTAGAAAAGACGCACCTATTACAAATGCATTATTTAACATATGTATTGCAATTGGCATGAGTAAACTTTTCGTACGAATATATACGATTGACAATACGATGCTGAATATGGCTGCACCGAGGAAATCAACATGTAACAACGCAAACAATATTGCTACAACGATGGTCGCTATGCTCGTTCCCCATTTTGTTGCAAAACGTTGAAGTAAAAATCCGCGAAAAACAAATTCCCCGATAATTGGTGCGATGAATACGACCCTAATGACTTGAGATACATATCCCCCAGTACTATCTACAATTGGTTCATGCAGGGCGTTCATAATAAAGTCCGGTGTAATCCATGCAAAACTATACATATACAAAATAAGATACCCGTAACTAAACATGCATAACATAACCGTAATGTATAAAACTTGTACCAAGTTAAATGTTTCATTTTTATTAACAAATAATGAAAATGAAATGTGGTGCTTTCTATACTCATAAGAAATCCATACCATCGGAAGGATATAGAATATAAGGATATTTATAAAAGAAGAATTTTGTATATGAAATATACTTGTTAGCAAATCGCCACTACTTCTCGCTATTAAAATTAATAGTGCAAATACAATTAAAAAATATCTAGCTCGCATCACTTGAAACGGGTTCACACTCATCTCCTCCCCTATGTTACTTTTATCATATCATTTGATTCTTAATTTTTTGCGAAAGAAAACCTTAAAATTTCCTTAAAAATTCCATAAGTTACAAAATGATGATATGATATTCGAGAAAATTAGGAGGGATGTTTATGTACCAAGCAAATATTTTACTCGTTGATGATGAAACAGCAATTTTACAATTACTAACTACCATTCTTGAAAAAGAAGGCTTTTCTCATATTACAACTGCAACATCAGCTGAAATGGCTTTATCTCTAACTAAGCAAAACAATTACGATTTAATTATTTTAGATGTAATGCTTCCTGGACAATCTGGTTTTGATATTTGTCCAATCATTCGCCAACAAACAGATTGTCCAATTTTCTTCCTATCAGCAAAAGCATCTGATTTAGATAAAATATCCGGATTTTCATACGGTGCAGATGATTATATTACAAAACCATTTAATCCATTAGAAGTAGTAGCACGCATGAAAGCACAGCTTCGGAGACATATGAAACAAACCGTACCACACGAACAAAAATCACACTCGATTTCATTTGGAAGATTTGAAATTGATCAGCACTCTGCAGAACTAACAGTAGATGGGCACATTGTCGAATGCTCCGCTCAACTCTTTCAACTACTACTCTTCTTTTGCGAGAATCCGAACTACGTATTTTCGAAAGAGGAAATATACGAAAAAGTTTGGGGAGCACCTGCCTATAATGGCGATGACAACACTGTTATGGTCCACATTCGAAAACTACGTGAAAAAATTGAACATGATCCAAGTAAACCAGAATATATAAAAACCGTTCGCGGGCTTGGTTATAAGTTCGTTACAAAGTAGGGTGACGATATGAATTTTAATAAACGACTTATTATTCAATTTATCATGCAACACGTTTTTGTTTTAGTTACATTACTTATCGCTGTAGTTGCTGCTTTTACTTATTTAATTTTTCTTCTTACTAGTACTTTATACGAACCTAATATTCCAGATTCTGATAGTTTTACAATTTCAAGATACATCTCTTCAGAAGATGGGCATATTTCGTTACAATCTGAAGTGCAAGATTTAATAAAGGAGAAAAATGATTGGCTCCAAGTTGTAGATGAAAACGGAAAAGTCCTCTACCACTTTAATACACCAAATGATGTTCCGAATGCTTATACGAAGACATCTTTAGTCGCATATATACAACATCATATCGAAAGTAATTATAAATTTACATATTGGGAAATTGAATTAGAAGAAAAGAAAGTACTTGTTATTTATGGTGGTATGTTAAAAAGCAATGCGTTACTGACAGCAATTCAAAAGGATCACTCCTCTTTAACGATGGATTCGTTCACATTAACAGATCAAGAAAAACAGTTACTGTCTAAAGAAAAAGCAGCACTTCAAATATTTAATCAAAATGGCGAAGAGGTTTTTGCCTATCCAGCTGGAAAGAAAAAAACATTTTCAGCAATACAAATCGCCCTTAATGAAAAAGAACCGTGGAATCATAAAGAAAATACGTCTAGCTTTTACGATGCAAATAGTGGCAACCTTCTCGTTGTAACTGCAAAAAATGAGCACTACTATCCAGGTGACGAAATTGAAGATGTATTTACTAAGAAGTTTCTCATCGGATGCGGATTAATCCTTCTTATCGTATTTGTTTATTTAGTCATTCTTTCTATTTGGTACGGTAATAAATTCGGGAAACCGTTATTACATGCGATGCGCTGGCTTAAAAATATCGCTGGTGGAAAGTATGAAGAACCTATTAGTAAAAAAGGAAAACCCGTCAGGTTCCGGCGATCTGGTAAAGAAAAATGGTCATTCCGTTTATTTAGAGATGTAACAAGTTCACTAGAACACCTTTCTATTACACTCAAAAAAAATGATGCGATGAGGCAAGTCCTCCAGCAAACACGAGAAGAATGGATTACCGGTCTAACACACGACTTAAAAACACCACTTAGCTCTATATATGGCTACGCATTATTACTCGAATCGAATCAATATAACTGGACTGATCGTGATATTCAGCAATTTGGTAGTGTTATGAAAGAGAAATCTCAATATATGACGACATTAATTGATGATTTAAGCTTAACGTATCAATTAAAAAATAACAGCCTTCCTGCCCAACACGTAAACGTTGAAATCAATCAGTTCGTTCAAAAAGTGTTATTGCAATTTATTAACAATCCAACACTCCAAAATCAAAATATTGAATTCGTACCGAGCTCAAATAAAATTCAATATTTCATTGAAGAAAAATGGTTCCAGCGTATTATCGAAAACTTACTCGTAAATGCTGTAAAACATAATAACGAAACAACTACTGTCATCGTAAAATTATCACAAAACGCTAATTCCTTTACACTCTCCATTTCAGATGACGGAAAAGGAATGGATGAAAAAACGAAAGAACTTCTATTTGAACGATATTACCGCGGAACAAACACAGAAGAAAGCAACATCGGAACTGGACTTGGCCTAGCCATTACAAAACAGCTCGTTCATGCTCATAACGGAACAATTTCCGTTGATAGTGCACTCGGAAAAGGAACGACGATTATTCTTGTATTTCCGTTTCGTTCGTAGGAAAGACGCTATGTGGCGTCTTTTTTCTTCCCTGGAATAATTTTACTGTAATTGAAATTATGTGGATCGTTTTTTTTGAGGTGTTTTAGAGGTATATGAAATTATATCGGCGATTTTTTGAATATATCAGCGCAACTCGAATTATATCAGCGATTTTCTAGATATATCGACTTACCGACAAAAACCGACAATACTAACATGCTTCCCTACTATACAAAGTAAAAATAAAACTATTAACAAATACATTTCTAAACTGTTATACTATAAATAGAAGTATAAACTAACTAAGTTTTGCATAAAATGAAGTAGACGAGGTGCTTCCAACACCCCGTCACTGCAACTAATTACCGCAAGGTGGAAGGTTGCAACTAAAGCTTATTTGCGCTTAGAAGACTTCCCACGCTTCGCAGGCAGACGGGTGGTCTTCTTTTTGCGCTTTTTTGCCGTTAATTTCTTAAATCCAAAAACTATACCTTCTCTAGCTATAGTTTTTGTAATTTCCAACAAAATTTGCAAAAGAAATTCCATACGATTACACCTCCTTTCTTCACAAAATGAAGAAAGGGCATAACCTTCCACCCGCAATATTTAATTGCTATTTTATTTTACCATTTTCATATGTATTACAGATAAAACAATACAAATTTAACAATCCACTTATAAAAAAAGCGAACCATCTCCCAATGATTCGCTCTTACCCTATTATTTTTTCTTCACCGGTATCCAAAGCTCTACTTGTGCAAACTCACTCTTATCTTCGTGGCAACGCTCATCGTATAATTCAAACTCTGTAACGCCGCAATGTTCATAGCCTGAATGCGGAAACCATTCTGAGAATACTGCATTCCAAGTTTGGTGGATAGACGATACCATTTCTTCATGAGGAACTTTCGGCGTTGTAAATACTGCATATGTTGCTGCCGGGAAAGTACGCTTTGCAATTTCATTTGGTACATTTTCAAAGTCTGTAACTTCCATTCCGATAATATAAGTGAAGTCTCCTGTTTCTAAATTAAAATCAGTACATAATCCAAGCTCTACCCATTGGCTCGTATCTTTACGATTCGGAATCGTTGTCCCAAGATTTTTTTGTAAATATTCTTGCCAAAATACTGGAATGTCTTGATGGTTTTTCCCTTCTTTACTTGTCGTCTTCAGTTCATAACCCGCCACTAAAAATTCTGGTTTATTTACAATACGATATTCCATTTGTATGCCTCCTAAATACGGATTTAATTTTCTTTGCTTTACATTCACTCTGTAATACATCGGTGTTTCAATTTCTTGTTTTCGATATTCACTCGGTGTCATTTGAAATAATTTTTTAAAGGCTCTCGTGAACGTTTCGTGAGATTGAAAGCCATGTTCAAACGCGATATCAATAACTTTTTCATCCGTATGAGAAAGTTGATAAGCTGCCCGGGCTAACCTCCTCTTTCGAACATACTCCATTACTGTATCACCTACTAATGCCTGAAATACACGATGAAAATGCGACTCAGAAAAACCTGCAACCCTCGCTAAATTACGCAGCGTTTGTTTTTCCATTACATCTTCCTCAATATAATCAATTGACCTTTGAATTTGTGTTTCATAGCTTTCCATCTCTGTTCACCCGCCTTATATGTATTATGATAAAAGAGAACACAATCCAATTCTTGACGTTTTTTACTATAATTCCATAAAAAATTGTAACTTTTTTATATGTATTTCGTTGTTATGTATGAAGGGAGGGAAATGTAGTGAAACGCAAACAATCATTAGAAGAAATTTACTCAGAGCATATGCAAGATTTATTTCGCTATCTTCTCTCCCTAACCGGAGATTCCCACTATGCGGAAGATCTCATGCAAGAAACATTTTACCGAATGCTCGTCCATATTGACTATTATAAAGGAGAAGAAATTAGAGAGGTTCCTTCGCTTGCACTTGAAGCAACGATCCCAAATAGCCGTGTTATGGGAGGCGTAACAAGTGTAGAAGCTTTTTTCCGTACGAATAGCCAATTTGATTTAGTACGAACCGTCGGTAAAAAAGAAATGCCCCTCGGTACAATAGAAACAAAAAGCTTTTTATCATCTGTAGATGTTACGAAGCGAACTTGGATGAATCCGTTCTATCAACCAAAACTCTTCTTTGTTCATCCAAAAACAGAGCAGGGTGATTATTTAAAGGATTCATCAAAAAAAGTATGGGATACACTTGCAAAAGTACATGATGGAACCGTTGCAGAAGTAGCAATTTCTTTTGATAAAGCTTACACTTTAAAAGAATTAGAACCGCTTTTATATAGCACATTCGAGGCACAAGAACTCCCTCCAACTCCTTTATGGTACGCTTTAGATACAGGACAAGAAAGAAAAAATGTAGATGACTATATCCTACATGGCGGAGAAGCTATAGGGTTTCCAGAACATGTAAGATTCCTCGATAATGAAACTGACGGGCAGAAAACGCAAGAAGACAAAGTAACCGAAATGATGCGCGTCCTTTCTATCCATAAAAAAACGGTAAGCAAAATAGCAGCGCTTTCTGAGAAAGAACTAAACTTAGATAAACGTTATGAATATGTAAAAGAGAATGGCGTAAAAGTATACGGCATTGTCATTACTGGCCCGTCGAAAGAGTTATTAAAATTACAAAACTCCCCGCACGTACGTTATGCGACTCTTGGAGATATTGAGATTTGGAATTGGTTTGATCATTAATAAAAAAGAAGTAGCGCTCTAAAAACGATGCGCTACTTCTTTTTTAATTCGAAATCACTTTCACATACATCCCTCTCACCGCTTTTTCATAAGCAATATCACTCATCTGTCTTATGTTTTCTGACACAACAGATGCTGGAATAACTTCACCTTCACGAAGTAACGGAGGATCAATAAGACGGACTTTATTTTTCTGATACAAATCGTAATCGTCTCTATCTTCTTTTACTTTTACATTGGGATGAACTTTTCTTAATAAAGCATGGACTTCTGAATCATTACATTGCTGCAATTTCGAAATAAGCTCCTCATCTTCAAGAAGGAAATCATCTGCATGAATAACCTTTTTATGAAGAGCTAACTTTAACGTTTTCACTAACATATCATTTCCGTAAATATTCATTGGTTTCATAAAGAAATCGATTACTTCTTTGTAATACGTTTCTGTAAACCACTCTGCCATTTCGATACTTTGAAGGACCATTTTCCCCTCTACTGCGATAATATCCTCTAAAAATCTATGAACCTCTTCTAAAGAAATATATCCGTATGTATACATATCTCGTAACGTATAATCCACTCGATCTGCACATAATTCGGGCGCTGACCTTTCCAGTAATGTCCACTTCGAATCATCTAATAAAATATCTTCATAGTTATAACCATGCTTCGCAAGGATCGCTGGAATTTCTGAGTTTTTCACAACAGAACTAAATATCTCTTCATGATAACTTTCATCTTCATTATCAAAAACGTAATCAATCACGTGGGAAAAGGCAGTATGCGATACGTCATGCAGTAAACTAGCGATCTGTTCTTCTACTGAACCACCTAGTTTTTTAACTAATAACATAACACCAACTGAATGATCAAAGCGCGTTACATTCCATTTCTCGTTCACTAAGTAACTTGCGCCATTTTGATGAATTCCCTTTAGTCTTTGCATAGACTTACTTGAAATTAATTCTTCTACTACTTGATCCACTTCAAATTCTCCGTATAGTACATCTGATATGATCACTTACAATCCCCCTTTATTTTAATCGAGTCTCTTTTATGAAATTAGCACCAACATAAATATTTATTTTTATTTGTTTTTATTAAAAAAAATAGAGAGCCATCAACTCTCTATTTCATAACCCCTATTCAAACGTAACTTCTACCTGCACAATCTCCGACCTACTACCAAGTCTAAGCGGGGGTCCCCAAAATCCAAATCCAGAAGAAACAATTGCGTGGAACGCACCTTTTTGTGCGTATCCCCAGTCTAGCTCGTACATTCTTCTCGTTACAATATGATTGGGCGCCATTTGTCCGCGGTGCGTATGACCGGATAATAATAAATCTACACCTGCCGCTGCTGCTTGTTTCAATTCAAATGGCTGGTGATCCATTGCGATAACAGGCATCGATTTATCTACCGTACTCATTAATTGTTCAAAGCTTTGGCGATCTCGCTCTGTTTTATCTCTTCTTCCAATGAGATAAAAGTCATCTTCAATTGTAATTACTTCATCTAAAAGAATACGAATATCAATCTTATCCATCTCTTGTAAAAACTCTGGAACTGCTCTGCCGTAATATTCATGGTTTCCTAAAACGCCATATACGCCTAATGGAGCTTTCATTTGTTTCATGATTGGTCCCATATTCTTTTGAATGAACACACCTGGATGATCATCGATAATATCACCTGGCAGTAAAATAATATCAGGTTCCATCTCATTTACATGACGAACAAGTCTTTTTAAATGCGAAACGCCAGACAGTTTACCGAAATGCATATCAGAAGCCATCGCAATGCGTAAACTTTTACGCCCCTCTACCTTTTTCGGTATGTGCACCTCGTACTTTCTTACTACCGGACTATACGCATTAAATACTCCATACGCAAAGATAAAGATAAATGCAACTATCACAGCCGCCCCTGTCCAAATAATTGCCGCTTCTTTCTCTACTGAAAACTGTAAAAGAAAGACCATAATATCAGCTAATGGCAACAACATAAGCGCATATTGTATGACCGCAAACCAAATCGAACCTATCGTTCGCAGAAATGGCAAAAACTTAAACACTTGCACGAGAATGTACGCATATGAAATAAATGCGACTATGAAAGCATAATATCCCCAAGATTCCCAGCCAAATACCGCATGAAGCCAAACCCATCCGTTCCAGCCGATGTAAAACATAAGTAGTGTGTATATAATTAATATGGTAAATATATTGAGATAACGAAGATTCTTCACAGCCAGCCTCCTTATTGATTTCTTTTATTATAACTTGTTATGCACTTATAACGTAAATATTAAGCGCTTCAATCTTCAGAATAAGAACATTGATAAACATATTGTCTTAAAATTTTTAAGAACGGCTGTAATGGACATTTTCGAGTCTTAAGTGTTGGATGAAATTCTATTATCTTTATCCTTCAAAACTCATCTATGCAATTATGCATAACTATCCATTACGTTTTATTTTCATGTTACGATATAAATGTAATACGACATATATCGACAAAGATAAAAGGAAGTGATTGTATGAAACGTTCTAAAACCTACTTAAAATGTTTAGCATTATCCGCTGTTTTTGCTAGTAGTGCTGTAACTCTTTCAACACCTGCTACTTACGCTCAAACGACGTCACAAGTTGTAACAGATATCGGGCAAAATGCAAAAACACATACGAGCTATAATACATTTAATAATGATCAAGCTGATAATATGACAATGTCTTTAAAGGTAACTTTTATCGATGACCCAAGCGCTGATAAACAGATTGCCGTTATTAATACAACTGGTAGTTTTCTAAAAGCAAATCCTACTATAAGTGATGCACCTATTGATAACTACCCAATCCCTGGCGCTAGTGCAACATTACGTTATCCTTCACAATATGATGTTGCATTTAACCTTCAAGATAACAGCGCTCGTTTCTTTAACGTAGCACCTACAAATGCTGTAGAAGAAACGACTGTAACATCTAGCGTATCTTATCAACTTGGTGGCTCTGTTAAAGCTTCTGTAACGCCTAATGGACCTAGCGGTGAAGCTGGTGCAACTGGTCAAGTCACTTGGTCTGACTCTGTAAGCTATAAACAAACTAGTTATAAAACAAATTTAATTGACCAAACAAACAAAAACGTAAAGTGGAACGTATTCTTTAACGGATATAACAATCAAAACTGGGGTATTTACACACGTGACTCCTATCATTCTTTATATGGAAACCAACTTTTCATGTACTCTCGCACATACCTATATGAATCTGATGCAAAAGGTAATTTAATACCGATGGATCAACTTCCAGCATTAACAAATAGCGGTTTCTCTCCTGGTATGATTGCTGTTGTTATCTCTGAAAAAAATACAGATCAATCTAACTTACAAGTCGCTTATACAAAACACGCCGACGATTACCAACTTCGTCCAGGCTTCACATTCGGAACTGCAAACTGGGTTGGAAACAACGTAAAAGACGTTGATCAAAAAACATTTAATAAATTGTTCACACTAGATTGGAAGAATAAAAAATTGGTAGAGAAAAAATAAAGAAAACCGAACCGCCACTTAGATGACGGTTCGGTTTTTATTTAAATCACAAAATCCTCCGGAATAAACACTTTCACTTCTTTCGGCTGTACGTATACGAAATCACCCGCTTGAATGCTGAGATGCTTGAACTGTTCTTTACTTATTTCTGCTTCTAAGTACTCATCTGTTCCATCTCGTTTTAATTCTACATATACGACAGGTCCAACTGCGTGAGAGTATGATACTTTGGCCGGGATTGCATCTACGCTTTGTTTCGTACGAGAGATTGATAAGTCATGCGGCCTTACGTAGGCTATTCCGTCTACGTTGGAAACGTGCTTATGCTCTGGTGCTTCTAGTTCGACCGACCCTACATTTAGCTTTCCTTTATGAACGCGGCCGTGAAATAAATTTACATTTCCTAAAAAGTCATATACAAACGGACTTGCTGGGTTTTCATATACTTCTTCCGGTGTTCCCATTTGTTCAATGCAACCTTCATTCATTACAACGATGCGGTCTGCAACGTCTAACGCTTCTTCTTGATCATGTGTTACGAATACGCTCGTAATTTGAAATTCGTCATGTAATTTTCGGAGCCATCTTCGTAATTCTTTTCTCACCTTTGCATCGAGTGCACCGAACGGTTCATCGAGTAATAAAATTTTCGGTTCGACTGCAAGTGCCCGGGCTAGTGCAATACGTTGACGTTGTCCACCAGATAATTGCGCTGGATAACGTTTAGCAAAGCCATCCATTTTTACGAGCTTTAATAATTCTGTTACCTTTTCTTCTATCGCTTCTGCTGACGGTCTTAAGCTTTTCTTTCTTACTTTTAAACCGAAAGCGACATTCTCAAATACATTCATATGTTTAAAGAGCGCATAGTGCTGAAAGACGAAACCGACTTGCCTGTTTTTCACATGAATGTCTGTTAGATCTTCCCCATCAAATGAAACAGAGCCTCCATCCGCTTCTTCTAATCCTGCAATAATGCGTAATAACGTCGTTTTCCCAGAACCTGACGGGCCTAATAAGGCAACAAGTTCACCTTTTGGGATATCCAAATGAATGTCTGTTAGTGCTTGAAATGTACCATATTGCTTTGATACACCTTGAATTTGAATACTCACCGTAATCCCCCTCTTATTGTCGTTTTTCCATTCGCCATTCAATCCAGTTTTTTATAACGAGTGTAAACACTGCAATTAATGACATTAACGTCGCTACTGCAAATGCTGCTGAAAATTGATATTCATTGTACAAAATTTCAATATGGAGCGGCATCGTATTCGTAATACCGCGCACGTGACCTGATACGACAGAAACGGCTCCAAACTCACCGATAGCACGGGCATTACATAGAATCATGCCGTACAAAAGACCCCATTTTATATTTGGAAGCGTAACGCGCCAAAACATTTTCCAGCCACTTGCGCCAAGTGATAAAGCTGCCTCTTCTTCACTTTTCCCTTGCGCCTGCATAATGGGAATTAATTCACGTGCAACGAACGGGAAGGTTACAAAGATTGTTGCGATAATAATGCCTGGTACAGAGAAAATGAGTTTCACTCCATGTTCAAGTAACCATTCGCCAAGAGCACCCCTCGGTGTGAAAAGTAAAACGAATACTAATCCTGCGATAACTGGTGACACAGCAAACGGCAGTTCAATAAGAGAGAGTAATACTTGTTTTCCTTTAAACTGAAACTTTGTAATAAGCCATGCGGCCGCTACCCCAAATATCGTATTAAGCGGCACAACGATTAACGCAACGAGAAGCGTTAATCTAATTGCTGAAAATGCTTCTTGATCTGTAATAGCGGCAATGTATACATCCATCCCTCTTTCAAAGGCTTTTAGAAAAATAGTTATGAGTGGCAGTAATAGAAAGAGAGATAAAAATAAAACTGTAATCGTAATTAATATGCCTGGTACAAGCTTAGATTCTTTTTTAGCTGATACGCTTTTTACTATTTTCTTTTCTAATAATGTTGGTTCCATTTTCTCTCCTCCTATTCACTTTTTAGTTCATGCCTTCTACTCCAGCTTTGAATCATATTAATAAGAAGAAGGAAAAGGAGAGAAATAATAAGCATCACGGTCGCTACAGCTGTTGCCCCCGCATAATCATATTGTTCTAGTTTCGTCATAATCATCAGTGGCGCAATTTCTGTTTTCATCGGCATATTACCTGCGATGAAAACGACAGATCCGTATTCTCCTAATGCTCTTGCAAATGCGAGTGAAAAACCTGCAAGAAGAGCGGGAAAGATTTCTGGTAAAATGATTTTCACAAATATTTGCAAGCGGGATGCACCTAAACTCGAAGCCGCCTCTTCTACTTCTTTATCAATATTTTGCAGCACTGGTTGCACCATTCGAACGACAAATGGTAAACCGATAAAAGTAAGCGCAACGATAATTCCGATTGGTGTAAAAGCTACTTTTATATGAAACAGACTAAATATTTTCCCAATCCATCCATTTTCCGCATAAAGCGTTGTAAGTGTAATACCAGCTACAGCTGTCGGAAGTGCAAACGGTAAATCAATGAGTCCATCTAATAGTCGTTTCCCTGGAAACTTGTAGCGTACGAGCACCCAAGCTATTAATAAACCGAAAATGGCATTTACAATAGCAGCTGCAAATGAAGTTGTAAAACTAACTTGATAGGAATGCAACACACGCTCGTTCGTTATAACCCCAGCGAACTTCTTCCAACCTAACTGTGAAGTTTGAATAAATACGATAGAAAGTGGTATAAGTACGAATAAGCTCATGTACAACATTGTAAATCCAAGCGATAATCCAAACCCTGGTAAAACACGCTTCTTCCTCATCCTCTTTCACCTCATCCCCCTTTAGCAGTACGCATTATTTTTGATAAATTTTATCGAATACGCCGCCGTCATTAAAGTGTTTTTCTTGTGCTTTTTTCCAGCCACCAAATAGTTCATCTACTGTAAATAATTGAACTTTCGGAAATTGAGATGCATATTTTTCTGCTACTTTTTCATTACGCGGACGATAAAAGTTTTTCGCCGCAATTTCCTGTCCTTTTTCTGAGTACAAATATTCAAGATACCCTTCTGCTACTTTTTTCGTTCCTTTTTTATCAACGACTTTATCTACAACCGCTACTGGTGGTTCTGCAAGTACACTAATAGAAGGGGTTACAATTTCAAATTTATCTTTTCCAAGCTCTTTTTGAGATAATAACGCTTCATTTTCCCATGCGATTAATACGTCACCAATTCCTTTTTCAACAAATGTTGTCGTTGCTCCGCGCGCTCCTGAATCTAATACTTCTACGTTTTTATAAATTTGGCTAACAAACTCTTTCGCCTTATCTTCACTATTATTATATTTTTTCAATGCGTATCCCCACGCCGCTAAATAGTTCCAACGTGCTCCGCCTGATGTTTTTGGATTTGGTGTAATGACAGACACACCTTTTTTCGTTAAATCATCCCAGTCTTTAATTCCTTTCGGGTTTCCTTTTCGAACAAGAAATACAATTGTTGACGTGTATGGA
This sequence comes from Bacillus sp. BF2-3, assembly GCF_008368795.1. Lineage (NCBI taxonomy): Bacteria > Bacillati > Bacillota > Bacilli > Caryophanales > Bacillaceae > Bacillus > Bacillus sp. BF2-3. The sequence goes on along the minus strand of NZ_QOSA01000020.1, from coordinate 209,528 downwards.
GTGGAATTATTCGCAAGTCGCTTCTGCCAATCTTCTGCTAGTTGTTTTTTCTTACTAATGGCATCAATATCATAAGCAAGTGCTAGTGTAACAACGTCTGCTTCTAAGCCATCAATAACAGAACGCGCCTGACTTCCAGATCCCCCGTGTGATTGTTTTACATTTACTGTTTGCCCGTGCTTCTCTTTCCAATACTTCGCAAAATCTTTATTAAAATCTTGATATAACTCCCTAGTTGGATCATAAGAAACATTTAAAAGCTCAACTGTTTTTTTATCCCCACTTCCTTCAGAATTACTAGTGGATGTTGCCGAACCACACCCTGATAAAAGTACAACTGCTGATAATAAAACACCTGTACTTTTCATAAACGCTGCCTTACCCCACTTTTTCATCGTTAAGCCCCCTTAGTTTATACAATAGAAAAAGGCACACAATATATTCACAAATGTGAACATTGTGCGCCTTCAGTTTATCTGATTAGCTTCTAATGTATTGTATTCGATTTCTTTTCATTTTAATTCTGTAATTCATATGTGTCAACTTGGATTTTAAATTTTCTTGCTAAACTAAAATATTGGCATACTTCGAGCCCAATGATTTTTCAAATCAGCAAATTCTTTTGGTAACTTACTATTTTCATTCCATTCTAATTTATATGCATTTACTAACACCGTAGCCATTGATTCACGGTTCATTACTCCATTTTGATTAAAATTACCGTTCTTATCATTTTCAGAGTTCATCCATAATTTCACAAATAAGATATTGCACTCGCCGTAAGCGTTAATCCCTTCTGTTCTATGTATATCTCCTCCTTGTTGGTCATATGAAGCTTTAAATATATGGCACCACAGCTTAATCAATGCACAAAAAAATGAGGCAACCACCTTCAAAGATGGTTGCCTCATTTTTACACTTGCATCGCTTTCTCTCTCAATGCTCTTCTTAACAACTTACCCGTCGTATTCTTCGGTAATTCTATTAAAAACTCAATGCTTTTCGGCACTTTATATTTCGCTAAATGTAACGTACAGTAATGCATTAGTTCTTCTTCTGTTACGTTTGCTTGCTTCAAAACGACGTACGCTCGCACAGCTTCTCCTAAGTTTTCATCAGGAACACCGATTACGACAACTTCGGCTACTGATTCGTGCGTATATAATACTTCTTCTACTTCACGAGGGTATACGTTATAACCGCCAACTAAGACGATATCTTTTTTACGATCAACGATATAGAAGTAACCTTCTTCATCCATTTTCGCCAAGTCACCTGTATATAGCCAGCCGTCTTTCAATGTCGCAGCTGTATCTTCTGGTGCATTATAGTATCCTTTCATAACGTTAGGTCCGCGAACGATTAATTCGCCGACTGCGCCGACAGGTACTTCTTCCCCAAGTTCATTTACAATTTTATTTTCTACATGCCAAATATTTGTGCCAATCGACCCTGGTTTACGAGGACGATCTAGCGGATTGAAACAAGTAACTGGTGATGCTTCTGATAAACCGTATCCTTCTGAAACAATAACGTTAAAACGTTTTTCAAAGTTTTGTAGAAGAGCAACAGGCATCGATGCGCCACCGGAAATACAAAGACGAAGCGTCTTCACATCTTCTGCGCTTGCTTCTTCAAATAAATATAAATAATTGTACATCGTCGGTACGCCAGCAAAGATCGTTGGTTCGTACGTACGACAAATACGGAATACTTCTTTCGGACTAAATTTCGGTAACATTAAAATCGTTGCCCCGTTCACAATCGGTGCATTTACCGCAACTGTTAAACAGAATACATGGAACATAGGCAGTGCCGCAACAACGCGGTCATCAGCCGTATATTGTAAATACGAAGCCACATCGCTCGCATTACTATATAAATTTTTATGTGTTAACATAGCGCCTTTCGGTTTTCCAGTTGTGCCCGAAGTGTATAGGATAACCGCTACATCTTCTTCATCTAGTTCAGGACCTTCGTAAGTTGTATCTCCAGTCCCCACAAAACTAGTAAACGTTTTCATTTTTTCGGTTTCTGTATGGTTAAAATCTGATGAGGTTTCGCATATGATGATGTTTTCTAATGAAGGAAGTCTTGTTGTAAGAGATTGTATAACAGGTAGAAGGACGTCGAGTACGATGATTGTTTTTACATCTCCATTTTGTAAAATATAATGCATTTCGTCTGCTGTATAAATTGGATTAACTGGAATAACAGTTGCTCCGGCTTTCATTGTTCCGTATAAACCGACCAAAAAATGTGGTGAGTTCCCAACAACTAATGCGACATTGTCCCCTTTTCCAATGCCCATTTCTGCTAAATTGCCAGAAAACCTTGTGACCATTTTGTTTAATTGGTCATATGAGACCGACTGATCCATAAATATATAAGCCGGTTTATCCCCCTTCTTTTTTGCCGTTTCAGCCAAAGATTGAACGAGATTCACAAAAACCCCACCTTTATAAAATTTAGAATATTTAAAAATTCTAAATTAATTATATTAAAAGAAAATTAAAGTGGCAAGTGATATTCTATTAACTGCATATAGACAGACCACCTACTCTTAGTTTACTTTGGAAGAATAAGGGGATTTTATTTGTAAGTAATTTATGAAACTAGACCAGAAATCATTTTAGGATAATATGCATTCATCTTTTCTCTAAGTTTATTAAGTTCCTCTTTATTTAACGTCGTATGCTCGCCGTGCAAGTTAAGAGCGTCCGCTCCATCTTCATGAAAATACACCGTAACATATAACGTCGGTAACCCTTTGTTGTTTTCATCTATTGATAAGACGACATCTGGCGTTTTATTAACAGTGCTGAATGTTTCATTTCTTTTCCACTTCTTATTTTGAAACATGTCTTGTATATCATGTATCTTTCGTTTGTTATCTGTATGCGTAAAATATATAACATTATCCTCAGCCGGTTTTCCGATAGACAAAATTGTACGACTTGAGGGCAATCCACTGTTACACGCTGTCATTCCGATGACGAAGCTGAGCAATAATATAACGTACATTACTCTTTTCATTTCGATTCGCCTCCTTTTCATATATATATTCCTTTATAAGAGGCAGATGTCCTGTAAGTATACATTTTGTGGTAAATGGAATTATATCGACAAAACTACAAAAAGAAAGAGGCTGCCTTTATGGCAGCCTCCCTCATTTTTAGAAGAATAAATGTAAGAAATCTTCAGTTGTAATGTTACCGAAGTAGCGTGCGATATCTACGCCTTCTAAAGCTGCAGTGAATGCATCTTTATCGAACTGAACGCCTGTTAGACGCTCTTCGATATCATGAACATCTAGTGAACCGAAGAAGTCGCCGTAAATTTTACATTCTGTTACTGTTCCTTTTTTCACTTCAAGACGAACATCAACTTGTCCAACTGGGAAGCGGTGTGAATGTTGTAAGTTGAACTTCGGTGATTTTCCGTAGTTCCAATCCCAATTTTGGTAACGTTCTTCAGAAAGTTTGTGGATCTCTTTCCAATCATTTTCTGTTAATTCATACGTTGGGATTTCTGTTTCTCCTTCGAAAATTGTTTCTAGAAGAAGTTGTCTAAACTCTTCTGTCGTCATTTCTTCGTTTAGGAACTCTGTAATGTTCGCAACGCGGCTACGGATTGATTTAATACCTTTTGATTGAATCTTATCCATTTTTACTTTTAACGCTGATACGACGTGATCGATTTCAGAGTCAAATAGTAACGTACCGTGGCTGAACATACGACCTTTCGTTGAGAACTGCGCGTTACCTGAAATTTTTCTACCTTCAGCTAAAATGTCGTTACGACCACTTAGTTCAGCATTTACGCCTAATTTACTAAGCGCTTTCGTTACAGGCTCTGTGAATTTTTTGAAGTTGCTGAAACTGTCTCCATCATCTTTCGTAATAAAACTGAAGTTTAAGTTTCCTAAATCATGATATACTGCGCCTCCGCCTGATAGACGACGAACGACATGAATACCTTTTTCTTTTACGTAATCTGCATTAATTTCTTCTACTGTGTTTTGGTTTTTACCAATGATAATCGAAGGCTCATTAATGTAAAACAGTAAATATGTTTCGTTAATATCTAAATTCTTCACACAATATTCTTCAATCGCTAAGTTTATTCTAGGGTCTGTAATTCCTTTATTATCAATAAATAACATCGTATCACCTCATGAGTTCCATACGTAGCCACTATGCGCTAGCGTAATGTGACCACTGAAAATTTGTTTTGCTTCTGTTACTAAATCAGATGGGTTGCCTGTATGCGGTAAGTGCGTTAATAAAAGTTCTTTTACATTCGCATCTTTTGCAATACTTGCTACTTCTGTACTATTCATATGCCCTGCTTTTGCAGCCTCTTGATGTGCATACATATTACACTCACAAATGAAAAGATCAGCATCTTTCGTGAATGGAATAAACTCAGGAATATAACTGGAATCAGCGCTGTATACTACGATATCACTACCTGCTGTAATGCGCATCGCAAAGCATGTAACAGGATGAACAGTTTTTAAGAATGAAATCGAGAACGGTCCAATTTGAAGTGTTTCTTCTGGATTGTACGCGATTCCTTTCGTATGCGGTTCATGTGTTAAAGAATGGAAACCATTCTCATCAAACGTATGACCGTATATTGGTAGTTCTGGTAGTTGCCTTGTTGTCGCACTCGTAATTAGTCTCGCATATTGCAATACCCCAATGTCTGCAACATGATCGTGATGATAGTGCGACAGTACAACTGCATCTATATCAGACGGTGTTATATATTTTTGAAGCTGTGCTAGTACACCACTACCACAGTCTACAAGTAAACGAAAACCATCGTGTTCAAACAAATACCCCGACGTTGCTTCTCCCGCTTCTGGAAAGCCGCCCCAAAAGCCGACAACAGTCATTTTCATATGTATCCATCCTTTCTAAAACCGAGTAGAAATGCATGTTTTGCTTACATCCTACATTGTTAACTATAATCCATTTCCTAAACTTTTTCATTAATTTTCAATTTTGTTATAAAACAGTTATTGACTTTTATTTTTTGTACTAATACAATGATAGTAAGAAATGGAAATGGAGGGATTGACATGATCGATCAACCAATGGAGTTTTTCAGAAATTTACCGACGAAAACTTGTGCGCACTGCGGGAAAGAAATTGATGAGCAGCACGAAGCATACCATAACAAATGTGATGATTGCGTTCACGAAGAATAGTAGTTTGTGAACAGAAAAAAACCTAGCAGACATAGTCTACTAGGCTAATAACATCTTATCCTTCATCGTTGAACCTTTCACCAAGAGCTCCAGTTCAAACTCATACAATTCTTTTTTTCGATAATTTTTCGTATGAATTTTATCCATCATTAGGTCGACAACTTTTCGGGCCATTTCATCAATTGGCTGTTCAATTGTCGTAATACCTGGTTCTGTAATCTGCGATAATATTTGATTATCAAAACCGATAACAGCGAGATCATCTGGAATGCTCCAGTTATGGCGTTTCGCCTCTGAGATAATTCCAGCTGCTACCTCATCGCCTCCTGCCAAAATCGCGGTAGGATTTTTTTTGTCCTTTAATACTTCATGGAATATTCGTTTTCCATCTTCCCAAGAGAAAGCGTTTTCAAGAAAGTCAATCGCTTCTACTTGGCGGCTCTTCTCAGTTATTGCACGTAAAAAGCCCATTTTTCGCTGCTGGCTAACGACTTTGGTTTCGTTACCACGGCAAAAAATAAGATTACGATATCCTTGATCTAAAACATGCTTCGCAGCTATGTATGCTCCTTGCGCATGATCAAATTTCACTGTTGGAATATTTGCTTCCTCAATATATTCATTACACAACACGATTGGACCGTGCTGTAAGTATGGCTCTACATCTTCCCACGGATTTTCTAGTGAACATAGAATAATCCCATCTACTTGTTTCGTAGATAATAATTGTAAATACTCCATCTCTTTTTCCGGTAAATACCTTGTTTGACAAATAATCAGTTTATATTTATGTTCAGAAGCAGCAATCTCGATTGCTTCGATAAATCTACTGAAGAAAGGATTTGTAATCCTTGGAACGAGCACCGCAATTGTTTCCGTTTTTTGTTTACGAAGCCTTCTCGCCGCAGAATTAGGAACGAAGCCTAAATGCTTCATTGCTAATTGAACCCTTTTTTTCTTCTCATCTGAAACATATGGATGATTATTAATCACCCTAGAAACCGTTGTCCTTGATAACCCCGCTAATTTCGCCACGTCCTCTATAGTCGACACGAAATTCTCCCCCTTTGCATGAAAACGTTTTCTTAAATTGATTATATAGTATATTATTGGAAACTGCAATATCGGTTGTTATGATTTTACTATATTAATATTATACATAGGTAAAAGTCTGTTAATGCATGGGCAATATACTGCTTTTAGAAATTTACGTTATGTACATTCCTTTTCTTAATACCATATATCCTTTATTCAATATAAAACCCCATCAATACGTCATCTCCATATGATCCATCTTCATACTTTATTTGCTTTCGTTGTCTGCCTTCTTCTACAAAGCCCATACGTTTGTACACTTTAATTGCCCGATCATTAACAGAAACTACACCTAAACAAATTTTCTCTAAACCTTTCTGCCCTTTCGCCCAACTAATAAGAAATTCAATTAATTTCGTGCCGATGCCTTGATTACAATACGCCTCTTTAATCCCCATTCCCATTGTGCCTGCGTGTTGTAACCGTTCTAGTTCATATCGGTTGAAAATTAAAAAGCCAACTACTTTCCCATCTACTTCATACACGATATAAAGATTACCTTTCTCATTACTTTTCCGTATCTTTTCTCTTTCTGCATTCATATCATTCGGTAACTTCTTTGGGGATACTATGAAAAATTTTGTAGTAGTTTCCGATAATATAATTTCTTTTCTAATATTCATAATTGCTTCTGCATCAGTCTCTTTTACTAACCGTATCATTGAATCACCTCGTACTTTTTCTTTTTAAAAATAATATTACAACTATAAAACGGCCAATATGCAATATTACATATTGAGAATCTTTTTACTCTTGATACAATATTCATATATCAAAATAAAAGGAATGTATACAATGAATCCAATCTTAACAGCTGCAAAACAACTATTACATAAAGAAGAAAAAATTTTATCTACTTTAAAATGTTCACTTACTGGCTATATGATTACGCATAAAGTCCCGTATCCTGGCATGTTACTTGCTACTAATCAAAGACTTCTCTTTTTTAGCCAATATAAAAACACATTCATTGCCGAATTTGATTATGAAAAAATTCTATCCATAGAAACGAAGAGAAGAATCTTTGACAAAAAAATAATATTTTACTATGAAGATGAATATATAACGCTTGGATACATTACAAGTTCGAATGTTGAAGCGTTCATAGACTTACTACATAGAACGTAAGTATTCCAAATGCATCTTTCATACTTGTATATACTTCTTTATCAAACAATATAGATGAAAGGGCATAAACAAGAAAGATGATTAGCGGATTTACGATAAAATAATAAGTAAGATTGCCTTTCATCATATCAACTCCTCTACCCTATGTTTCTCTGTAAATTGTTGTAATTCCTTTTCTTTCGTTTCTATAGCTTGTAGAAAGATTTATAGATGAACTAAGGAAAAGATGCCCTCTATTAAAATAAAAAAGCACCAAAAAGGTGCTTTTATCTATGCTTCAACCGATTGATTTTCAGCAACATTTTTAAATTGTCGTTTGTGCATCAAAGTTAAAGAACCGATCGTTCCAAGTGATAATATAACGATAAAGATCATGAGCATTCCTATGTTTTGCCACATGAAGTCAAAGTCTCCACTTGATACGACTGCTTTCAATCCTGATACAGAGTATGTCATCGGTAACCAAGCATTGAATGGTTGTAAAAACTTCGGAATCAATTCTAGCGGGAATGTTCCGGCACTCGTTGTAAGCTGCATAATTAATGTGATGATGGCGATAAAACGGCCTGCATCACCGAATGCTGTTACTAAACATTGAATTAATGAAATAAACGCTAAACTTGTAACGATACTAAAGAGTATGAAGTACGGAATACTTTGTACTTCTACACCTAATCCGAACAGTAATATAACATCTGCTACTATCGCTTGAATAATACCGACCGATAGTAAAACACCGAACTTACTAATAAACCAGCTAAACCCTGATTTTGGAACACCAACTGTGTCACGTAATGGATATACGATAGATAATAGTAATGCCCCAACGAATAAACCGAGTGATAGGAAATACGGCGTAAATCCAGTTCCGTAGTTTGGAACTTCCGCCATTTTCTCCGTCTTCACTTTTACAGGACTTGCAAACATATCATACGTTTTATCCGTCCCTTTTACTTCACCAGTTTTTTCTGCTCCTTCGCCAAGTTTCTCTGCAAGTTCACTTGAACCATCGTTTACTTTCACTAGTCCATCAGTTACTTTTCCTGATCCGTCTGCTAGTTTATTTACTCCGTCGATTAGCTGGGTTGAGCCATTTGATAATGTACCTAAGCCTGTTGTTACTTGACCGGAGCCATCTGCTAATTGATTTACTCCACCTGCCATTTGATTTGCTCCTACAGATAATGTTCCTAAACCGCCTGTTACTTGACCGGAGCCATCTGCTAATTGGGACACCCCTACAGATAATGTTCCTAAACCGCCTGTTACTTGGCTTGAGCCATCCGCTAATTTCGTTACTCCTGCAGATAATATTCCTAAACCGCCTGTTACTTGGCTTGAGCCATCTGCTAATTGATTTACTCCACCTGCCATTTGGTTTGCTTCTGCAGACAATGTTCCTAAACCGCCTGTTACTTGACTTGAGCCATCTGCTAATTGATGTACACCACCTGCCATTTGATTTGCTCCTGCAGATAATGTTCCTAAACCGCCTGTTACTTGACCAGAGCCATCTGCTAATTGATTTATCGCATCAATTAATTGACCGGATTCATTTTTAAATTTATTTGTGCCTTCTTTTGCTACATTTAAATTCTTACCAAACCCTTGGAAATTTTCAACAAATCCTTTTTGTGCACTGGATAATTTCTCAATACCCTCTGTTAAAGAGTCCAATTTCGCTGTATTCGGTAGTTTGTTTTGTGCATCACTTGTTTTTTGATTTATTTCGCCTTTTAATTGTTTTACTTCTTCATTTAATTTATTTGTTCCACCTGCTACTCCGGCAGCTTTTTGTTGAACTGTAGCTGTACTTTTTACAGCACTTGTTATAAATGGTTGTAACTGCTCTTGATATTCTTTCGGTAAACTCTCGATTTGCTTTTGTAAATTCGCTACATCTTGCGCTGCATTTTTTGCATCTCCTGCTGTTGATTGCGTAAGTTCATTTAACTGATTTACATTCGCCCCAGCTCCATCTATTTTCTCATTTACTGTATTCAATATAGAAGGGCCTTTCGACTGTATTTCCTCTAAACCTGCAGCAGAACTTTTCACTTTACTATTTAAATCTTGCAAACCCTTTTCAATTTTTTGAGAAGCTACCTCTAATTGTTTTTGTCCCCCAACCAGTTGTTCCATACCATTTGATAGATCAGTTGTTCCTGTTTTTAATTCACCGGATTTACTTACTAACTTGTTCAAACCACCGGTCACTTTCTCAGATCCATCACGCAATTCGCCAATACCTTTTTGCATTTCACCCGTTTTGTTATTTAACGTATTTAAACCGTCTGTTACTTTTCCTGACCCATCTACTAATTTTCCGATACCTGTTTGCATCTCACTTGTTTTACTATTTAACGTATTTAAACCGTTCGTTACTTTTCCTGAGCCGTCTACTAATTTCCCGATACCCGCATTGCCATTTAGTGCATGTAAACCGTCTGTTACTTTTCCTGACCCATCTACTAATTTTCCGATACCTACATTGCTATTTAATACATGTAAACCATCTGTTACTTTTCCGGAGCCATCTACTAATTTCCCGATACCTATTTGCATTTCACCGGTTTTGCTATTTAACGTATTTAAACCTGCTGTCACTTTCCCAGATCCATCAAATAGTTTCCCAACTCCATCCTTCATCTCCCCAGATTTCCCTTGAAGCGTATGAAGGCCATCCGTCACTTTACTTGAACCATCATGCAACTCACTTGATCCGTCGTGTAGTTTACTTGCCCCTTCCGCTCCATCTGCTAATCCTTTTGAGACGTCTTTAATAGAATCGAACATTTTCTCTGCATATGTTTTCGTTAACGTGCTTGATACTTCAGTTTTAATCTTTTCAATGGCTGTTCCTCCAATTTGTGAAGATAAGAAGTTTAAACTTTCATTTGGAATGTACTCTAAGTTTAATGGCTTTGGATTGTCTTTTAGTAACGTTGTAGCGTTACTTGAGAAGTCATCTGGAATGCGCACTAACATGTAATACTTTCTATCTTCCATTCCTTTCTTCGCTTCTTTTTCACTTACGAACTCCCATTTAAAACTTTTATTATCTTTTAAATTATCAACGAGCCCTTTTCCGACCTCAATTGGTTTCCCATCAAATACTGCGCCTTTATCTAAATTGACTACTGCAACTGGTAAGTCATCTAACTGTTTATACGGATCCCAAAAGGCCCACAAAAACATCCCTGCATATAAAATCGGTACGAATAAGACCGCAATAATTGGAATTAATATTTTTTTACTTTTTATAATTTCCGTGAACTCTTTCCGAAGTAACTGATTCCCTTTCATAATTTCTCCCCCTTTTTATAAAATGACCAAAATGTTCATATAGTCATTTTTACCCAAACAAAAAGGCTATACTTGTTCATACATATGCCTTATCCCTGAATTTATTACTATGCAACTTTTTCTTATTATGATTATAATTTTTCTATATCCCCCCTTAACTTAAATATATGACCGCATTGTTCATTTGGTCATTTTTTATAAAATTAAAAGGATTATCTTAGTTTGACAATCCTTTTAATAAATAAAGTTCAAATAACTCTGCAATTTTTTCTTTTTCTAGCGGTTCGTGATTTTTTTCCCAATCAAAAATAAGCGATACATATAGACGAAGCATAATAAATGCTGTAATTTCTGGATCACATTTGCTAATTTCACCTTTTTCAATCGCAATCTTTAAATACGATTGAATAACAGAAACGATTTCCACATCAACTTGTTGCATAACTTCTTGTACTTCTTTCGTTCCCATATCGCGCTCTTCTTGAATTAATTTAATCATGAGCTGATGTTCTTTTCTAAATTCCAAGATGCTATATAATGCTCTATGTACATTTTCAAAAAATGAAACATCTGAACGAATTGCACTTTCTGCAACTTGCTTCATTTCTGTAATTAAATTAGAAATAATTTCACCAAATAGCTCTTCTTTATTTTTGAAAAAAGTATAAATCGTTCCTTTTCCTACATTCGCTAACTTCGCTACTTGATCCATCGTTGTTGCTTTATAACCGAACGCTGAAAAAGACTTTGTTGCAGCTTCAATAATAGAACGTTTTCGATCTATCGCCACATTGTCACCTCCAAAAATGACCAATTGGATAATATAGTCAATCAGTACATCTTTGATATTACCACACGCTTACATTCTATACAAGTTCTCTTTTTATTATTTCCAGTATAAAAAAATTCCAGTCAGTGTATATCATACTGTCCATAGTTTATCAAAAAGTATACTTGTATGGAAAGCTAGAATATATTCGTAAATAATTGCTGACTAGATCCCACTAGAAATTTAATAAAATAGACAGTGTTCTTAAAACCAAAGGTTAAGAACACTGTCTATTATTTTGACATAGAAAGTAATATTTTCTCCATTTCTTTCTTAGTTAGCTCATCATCGATTATCTCTTCGTATATCTTTGTATCTCTTGTAAAAATATCATTCACTATGACAATTTGATAATCACTATTCTTACCTTGTGCTGGTACAAACATTTTAAGGCCTCTTAACTTCCCCTCTCCATGAGAAGATTTATTATAGACCATTCCTTTCCCGTCTAAACTATAACTTTCTAAATTCTCTTCTCCAGGCATCATATAGTGTAGTGGATCCTTACCACCATTAACATTACCATCCATATACATCCTTGACTGATAAATCGTAAAACCATATTTCCCTTTTGTATATTCTGATTTAATAACTAATTCTACATCTCTTCCAAAATATGAGTCAGCCCATTCTCTCTTTAGCTCATAACCTTCTGGTATATAAGTCGGCTGCTTAATTTGATACGGTACATGTTCTTTTGCTTCTTCTATAGTATATGTTAAAGACTTCTCCAGCTTATCTTCAAGCGGCTTTAATGTCTTCTCAATAGTAGCTAATCTTTCTTGATCAGCTTTCTTCAAGCGTTCAGGTTTATATTCCTTTGTATCTCCATCATAATTCTCAGGCACATTTTTCTTAACCATTGCTTTCTTATGAATTTCTTGCGCTTCCTTAAATAATTGAACATACTGCTCAAATTCTTCTTTCGTAAAATTCTTTTCTGCCAAATACAAAAAATCTGTATTCATTTTATATGACTTTATCGACATACCCCATTCTCTACTTGCATTCTCTGGTGTACCTAATACTGTTTCTATCGCTTCTTCAAAAGCCGCTTTATGTTGCTTTTTTCCTACAATTTTTTCTTCCTGTCTTTCATCTCCCTCAGTTATCCTTGCATTTAATAAAAATCCGCCTGCTATAGCTGCTATCGCAATCACTCCAAGTAAAGAAAGGCGATACGATTTCTTTTGGAATTTTTTAATCATAACGATTCTCCTTTTTAGTGTTCGTTTATTTCTACTTAAATTTGCTAGGCTTGGTACTTGATAGGAATAATGTTCTAGAAGGGTAATAATTGTATGACCGTATGCAATTTGTTCCTCTTTATCTATAAAAGTAAGTGCATATGCATCACAGGCTAATTCTTGATCTTCTCGCATACAAAAATAGGCGTACCAAAGAATCGGATTGAACCAATTTAATAGGATTAAACTGTACATAATCCAATTTACAGCTACATCGTTTCTCTTAATATGAGCTAACTCATGGTAAAAGACATATTGTAATTGTTGTTCATTTAATACTTTCATATGTTTTTTTGATAGTAATACTTTCGGACGAAAGAAACTAAACACAGTTGGGCTCGCAATCTTTCCCGCCAGACGTAACGAAACTGCCTTCTTTATTTTCATAGACTGCTTACAGCGATTAAACACTGTAACGACCTGTTCATTCGTAATATCCGGTTGTTTCTTTATGTACGAATATAACCGTCTATTTGTACGAAACGTAATATATGCTAATACGATGACCCCAGCTAGCCACACATACAAAGCAATTTTGTATAAAGAAAATGTAGTCTGTTGTTCCGAACTTACTTCTACTTCCGGTTCGCTAGTTTTTGTCACCATTTTAGGATTTGATTCCAATTCCACTTTACGGTCGCTTTCTATGTTCACTATATTCTCAGTAGCCGGCATATTTTTTGGAATAACTTCCGATACACTAGAACGATAGGAAAGTAATGAGTAAATGCTATAAGAGCTATCTGGCGACCACGGTAAAAGGAGTCTTATCATTAATACGATCCACAGCATATATTGCCACCGGGGGGTTAATTTATTTCTAAATAGAACTTTTATACATAAAATAAATCCGACTAATATGCTAGCCATAAGTGACGTTTCTATAAGCCAATCAAAAAAATGAGGAAGGTATACATTTATAAGCGTGTTTATCATTTTTATCGATCCTTCCTCTTATTCTCCTCTGTCTTCTCATCTAAGATGCGTTTTAATTCATTAATATCTTCTGAAGATAATTTCTCCTCTTTTAAGAAATTAACAAGTAATGGCTTAAACGCTGCACCGCAAAAACGTTTTAGTAAAGATTTCGTTTCCACTTGCAAATAATTATCTTGTGATACTAACGGATAATAAGCGTACATACGCCCTTTATCTTGATGGTAAGAAACGGCTTCCTTTTGTACTAATCGATTAATTAATGTGCGGATTGTTTTCGGTTTCCAGTCCATTGCATCTTCCAGTTCTTCTATAATTTCATTCGCTGTTTGCGGAGAACTCGACCAAAGTACTTTCATAATTTCTAATTCCGCTTCAGATATTTTAGGTAATTGATTTGTCATCGTATGTTTCACTCCTAAGTATTACATTTGTAATCTATAATTAAGATTACAAATGTAATAATTAATTGTCAACCATATTTTAGAAAAATTAATTTCAGCTAAACCTTACTTCACAACAACAAAATTCCTCTTTTTCAAATAATCAAATAAAAAAACAAGAAAATCTTTACAATTAATAGTAATATAGAAAATAGACAAGTTTATCAAAATAGTGGAGGCTTTTTCAGTCATGATGCGTGCGCTTCGTTTAAATATAAAGCAAGCTTTTTGTAATCGTGTTTCTTTAATTATTATGTTTAGTGGATTTGTTCTTATTTGTATTTATCATTATTATTATGTAATTCGTTATTTAGGAGACGCTGCGAATGGACCTATATCGACGGATATTAAATGGATTGGATTTCGTGGAAATGAAATGGATGTTTATTTATTATTAATGCCAGTTATTGCAAGTCTTCCCTTTAGTACAAGTTATAACTCGGATAAGTCCGATGGTTTTAAACCGTTTGTCAGTAAAGAAATTTCTTTATTTTCTTATTCAGTAACGAAATATATCGTTACATTTTTTTGCGGCGGACTTCTTTATACATTTCCATTCATCTTATCGTTATTATTTTGCAAATTAACCATTCCAGACGGAGTACCAACGGCTGGTTCAGGCATTATAAATGATAACGGGATGTTCGCAAACTTATATGAAACTTCCCCCATCACTTACATTGCTGTATATATCGGAATTAATTTTTTATTTGCAGGTTTGATGGCTCTTTTAGGACTTGCTGCATCTGCATGGTCCCAAAAGGACTATATGGCGCTTCTATTTCCATTTGCAACTACCTCTATTCCTTACGTCCTGCTAAATACGGTACTCCCTACAATAGGCGGAGCACCTATTCATTTATATGATCCAAGGCAGCCGCTGCATGGCATGTCACCATATATTTTGACAATACAATGTGCCTTCTTCCTCTTCGTTAGCTTAATCATGTATATACAAGGAGTAAAACGTGATAGAAAAAAATATAGAAGAAGGTTGCAAAAAAGAGAGCGGTGCAGAAAAGCGTTTCAAGTATAATAAAACCCTAATTTCCTTACTATATTGGAAATTAGGGTTTTATTTACTATTCACTTACGGTGTACCTGCCAATCCCCATAAAATAACAACCGCTACAAAATAAATCGCTTTAATCGCTATTACTAAACATAATGAAACAATTGCATATTTACTTAATTCTCTTCTTGCACCTATTAAAGTGAAAATAACCGCCAAACTAAATGTTATATAAGAAGCTGCTGTATGTATTAAGTTATACGTAATATCTAGATTGCTTGTAAGTCCTGTTATATCAGCTACAAACTGAAGCATGATGATCGTACTAAAAAAAATTGCAAACTGATTCATTACCTTTCCATTTATTTGTAACTGCATTGTTGTCCTCCTTATTAAAAACTAAATATTCAATCAATTTTATCATTAGATTACAAAAAAAGGAATCATCTCTTTATACTATTCTATAACGATGCAAACAAAGAACGCTTAGTTACCTAAGCGTTCCTTTCTTTAAGAAGCTTTCTTCAAATCAATTTGAGCAAGTACTGGGTCATGGTCGCTTACACGTCCGTGCTCTTTCATTATATTTGAGTTTAAGTGCACTGGATCTACAATTGTGTGTGGTGCGATATTATTTGTTACTAAAATATGATCTAACACTTGTGCATTTCCTTCGTGAATGTACGTGTAACGATTCTCTTTTGGCACTGTGTTTAACATATCTTTTAAGATTGTTCCCTCTAGTGTTTTTAGTGGTTTAGAGAATTCGAAATCGTTCATATCACCTAACACGACAACTGGTGCATTCGTATTCTTTTTCTGAATTCCTTGCACGAAATGATTTACCTCTTGTGCTAACTGAATTCGTTTGTCTTCACTTTTTAATACGAGCGGCTGCACTTTTCCAAATGGCGTTGCATCTCCTAGTTTTGAGTTTAAGTGATTTGCAACGACAACAATGTTTTGTCCTTGGAACGTAAATTCTGCCGCTAACGGTTTACGTGTACTTTCAAATAATGGATTTTCGTCTCCAATACGAACAACATTTTTATCAAGTAACTTTGGTACCGTCGCTAATTTCACGCGTGATGGATTATAGAAGAAGCCGACGCGAATATTCGCTCCTGGTGCTCCTCCGTCTTGATTATTGTTTGGAGCGATTTCTACATACTCATACTTCGGTCCACGAATTTCTAGCACTGCATCAATGATACGTTTTGCGCTTAATGACGCATCTGTTGTACCGTCATTAATTGATCCGTTATTATCTTGCATTTCCTCTACACCGATAATATCTGGCATTTTTAAGTTGTATTTAATAGAATACGCTAACGCTTTTACCTTTTCATCTGTTGTTTCTTTTTTATTCGCTGAGAAGTTTTCAATGTTATATGTAGCAACCGTTAACTTATCAAGACGTGGCTGAATATTTGCGCCTACTTGCTTAAATCCACCATCCACTACAGCTGGCAGTTCTGTTATTGACGAAATACGGAAAGAACCGTAATCATATCCTACTACCCCTGTTATATCTCCAGTAAAAATATCTCCTACTTTTGCTACATAATCACGAGGTACTTTCACAGAAAGACGCTCTGGGTTTAATTGGTTTTCATCTAATAGAGGTGTGCCATATTGTGTTACTATTTTATCTCCACCATTTTTTACTGTTACATATAAATTTCCATTTTTCTGAGGTGCAATAATTTTTGGTGTTGGCATCGTAACACGCATGCCTTCTATACTTTCATAAAAGTCGATTGCATCTTCATTTGGATCAAATAAACCGAATGCATCATTATCAATAATCTGGTCCGGGATTTTCACACCGTTTTCCCCAAGTACAATCGGTGCTGGCAAAGATTGATCTTTTGCGATTACAGCAACGCGACTCGCCTTAATTTCTGTCGTCGTTAAGTCTGTTTCAAATCGCTCTGCATATCCTGGTCCAACATATTCTTCTACTACTCCATCAACTTGAATAAGATCTCCTACTGCTACATTCGCATCTTTTTTATATACGTACATACCTTCTGAAGTAGCTGGATCATTATCTGGCTGATTATCTTCTATATAAAAGCCGTTTTTATCAAGCGCTGTGACAACGCCTTCCACTTTGTTTACTTTCTTCCCGTTGTAAGGAGACATATGTGATTTTCCTTGAATGTCATGAATACGAACTGGTTCATTATTTACGATAATAAATGAAAATGTCGAAATTGCTGAAGAAGTAAGTCCTTCTTTTTCTGCGATTGCTTTCACTACACTATTTTCATTCACTATAATTTGTCCATTATAACGAACACTTTTATTAGTAGGATTAGAGCCATCTAACGTATAGTAGATTGTTGCGCCTTCTGTATTCGTCGTTAATGTTACCGCTGTTCCTTTAGCAACTTCTCCGCCGTTCGGTGAAGCTACTACATCGCTAACACGGTTTTGTCCTTCACCTTGAAACTTATAAGCTGTTACTGATTTTAAACCTGGGTTACTAAAATATAATTCAAGAGTCCCAGTCAAACTAACTTTCTTCCCGATATTTTCAGGGTGATCTTTTACATTCACTGCCGTTCTCACATCACCTTTTGGCAACTGAACGGGCATGATTTTGTCTGGATTCGTTTCGTTTGGCGAATCTGCAATTGCTACGTTTGTATCATCAAACTTAGCTGGATCCTTCGTATATTTAGAAGAACTTTGCGTATATCCGACAATATATCCTTCCACAATCCCCTTCGTTTTCCCTTGCTGCTTAAATACTTGAATTGCTTTTTCTACTGACATAGAAGCAGTTTCTTCTGCTTGCGCTAAAGTTCCAGTAAATGAAAGCAATAGCAAGAATGATAAAAAGACGCTTAACAATTTCTTCACAGCCATTTTCCTCTCCCTATTTCATATTTTCTCAGCATTTCTATCATAACAAATGATTCGTTATATAGAACTATTTTTCGACAAATTTTACAAAAGATTTATTTAATTTACAAGCTTTCAAACTATAATACAAAATAATAATTTTACACCTTCTACAAATGCACTCTATAATGTTAGAGAGAGAAAACAGAAAATATCGACATTTGATTGGCATGTAAAATGGATTCATTTGAATAGGAGTGATTGGATGGAAGTGCAAACAGAAACATACCGCGCAGCTATGAATGGAACATTAGAACGTCATTTTTCAGATATGATTGCTGTTATACCAACTAGAATTACAATTGAGCAGTTAAAACAACGACTAGAAACTATTGCTACTAAAGTTGATGAGTTAAAAATTGTTTATAGTGATGAGACAAGCCTTATTGTTGAGTTACATATGGATGAAACAATCATACCGTATGAACTGTATATTGATGAGGCGAATGACCCAGAAGAATATAAAATGTACAATAGACAAGATTCTACAATCATAGATCGTAATTTTGAAGATGCGGCTTTCGGCACCAAAATTTTCACTCGTACGCTATTTGTAGGCGATGTACTGGACTGCTTTTTCCAGCAGTTACAGTTTTTATGGAACCTCGCCCCAGATTTGTTATTTGTAATTGATTCAAGTGCAGCAATGAAAGTGCTATCTAGAAGCTATATTGAATATCACGTTGAAAATGAATTATTACCTGACATTCCTGACTTATACGTTATTCATTCCGTTTATGAAGACGATAAAGAAGGCGAGCCTACGCAACATTGGTTTCATACACACGGCCTTTTAAGAGCGGGCGTAACTGAAATAGAGTTAATTATTCCAAATCGCATTTCTTCCTACTACGGCATTGGCGATCTCTTTCAAACATTTGCTAATAATGCCGTTGAGAATGGACAAGTCCCTATGAATGAGCCTATCGTTATCGCGCATAGTCAGCAAGGTTCTATACATACAGTCGCTGTTCCGTGGGAGAAAGGATTATCTTATATAGGGCATAAAACGAGTATGGACCAATTATCTTCAATCAAGGATGAAGAAGTGAAATTACAGCCAATAGATGCACAAAATACATTCTTAGGCGGAATGGATGCCCGAGATGAATACCATCAATCTCCATCCGTTCTCTTATTCAAATTTAATACTTCAGAAGAATATATTGAAAGTTTTTTCAAAGAACACGAGGAAGCTACAGGGCTCATGTTCTATAAAACAAATAGTGAAACCGATCGTATGGCTTATAATGCGAAAAATACTTTCGAGTATTTCAGCAATATTTTTCAAATTGAAAAATCCAATGAAGAGTTTCGTTTTCTCGCTAAGTTTGGTGTTTCCTATGAAGAGGGTAAAAGCGAACATATGTGGTTTGAAATGCAACATATTACAGAAGACCTGATTCAAGGAATACTCATCAATGAACCATATTTTATAGAAGATATGAGTGAAGGAAATAGTTATCATTTAGATTTTGATAACTTAACAGATTGGGTTATTTATGCAGGAGATGCTGTTATAAAGCCAAATAACTTATATATGTTTATTGGCGAATAAGTATTTTATATAATAAACGAAACGCCTTCAATATGATTGAAGGCGTTTCTTATAATTTATTGTGCGATTAATTCAGCATCTATTACTTTCTCCAAATGAGATAATACACGCTTTGCAGCTTCCTCACCTTGATTCATACAGTCTGGAAGTCCAGCACCAGCATAGGAGCTACCTGCCAAGTATATACCTGGCAACTCTTTCTCCATAAATGTTGTGAGCTTTTTCATTCGCTCGTTATGGCCCACTGTATATTGAGGCATCGCTTCTTTCCAGCGACTTACGATTGTAAACTCTGGATCCTCTGTAATATCCATCGTCTTCCTTAAATCTTCTAGTACGAGCTGAACGAGTTCTTCTTCAGTTTGTTCTACAACCGCTTCATCACCAGCACGTCCAACGTAACAGCGAAGGAGTGTTTTTCCTTCTGGCGTTGTATGTGGCCATTTTTTATGCGTCCACGTACATGCTGTAATGGTGTAATCGCTATTTCGTGATACGACAAATCCTGTACCATTAATATCGCGCTGGATTGCAGACTTTTGGAAAGCAAGTGCCACATTCGCAACGGATGTGGATGGAATATTACGGAAGAAACGAAACTGCTTGTACTGAGCAAACATGGACGGCAATACTTTATGCGAAGTTGCCACTACGATGGCGTCCGCTTCTATTTCTTTTCCGTTACTAAGAGTAATCGTATAACCATCACCCTGTTTCGCAACTTTTTCAATGCGAGTTCCCTTTATTATCGTACCTTCATGCATCTTTACTTCGAGAGATTTTACGATAGATTCTAAACCTGTTTTCACTGTTTGGAACATTCCCTTTTTCGGTTCAGCTTTCTCTTCTTTCGGAGCGAGCGTACGCATACCGAGTGAAATACTGCGATGTTTCTGCTCAATTTGATACATTTGCGGGAATGTTGACATTAAGCTCATTTCATCAATATCCCCTGCATAAATACCCGATAGTAACGGCTCTATTAAGTTTTCAACCACTTCGTTTCCAAGACGATGTCTGAAAAATTGTCCGAGTGATTGGTCAGATACTGGCTTTGACCTCGGCATTAATAGATCAAAGCCAGCTCTTAGTTTACCAATTGGGGAGAACAGCCCGGAAAATAGAAACGGCGTAATTTGCGTTGGAATTCCCATCATTGATCCATTCGGCATTTTATGTAACCGATTGTTTACAAGGATAAATGATTGACCGGCTTGATTATTTACAAGTTCATCGCCAAGACCTAATTCTTTCACTAATCTAGCTGCACTTTCTTTTCGTGCTAAGAAAGAATCTGGTCCGCGCTCAATTGTAAATCCATCTTTTCGAACGGTTTGAATTTTTCCGCCAAGTTTACCCGATGCTTCTATAAGTAATGTATCAATCGGCAAGTTTTTTTCATGAATATTTTTTTGTAAGTTATACATTGCTGTTAATCCAGTGATGCCTCCGCCGACGATCACAACTTTTTTCCTCAAGCAGGCTCCTCCTTTCTTCTTACAGTACAGATTCTTTTTTCTTTAATACAACATCTGTTAAACAATCAATAAATGCCTCCGATGCATTTGGCATTTCTGGACGATAATATTTTGCACCAATTTCATCCGTTACAACTTTACACTCAAAGTCGTTGTCATATAAAACTTCTAAATGTTCCGCAACAAATCCAACTGGTGCATATACGAATGAAGTATAACCGTGCTTTTCATTTAGTTCTCTCGTTAAATCTTGTACATCTGGACCAATCCAAGGATCTGGTGTGTTTCCTGCACTTTGCCAGCCTACTGCATAGTTTGCTACTTCAGCTCCGCGCGCGATATAGTCCGCTGTTTCATTTAATTGATCTGGATATGGATCGCCCATTGCAATAATTTTCTCTGGTAAGCTATGTGCAGATACGATTAATACTGCTTTTTCACGCTCTGCATCTGACATACCGTTATATATACCTTTCACTGCATCAACCCAGTACTGGATGAATTTCGGCTCTTTATACCAGCTATCAATGCCATGAATTGTTAAGTTTCCAAGTTTCTCAGCTTCTTCTTGTGCTCGTCCAACGTATGATTTCACGCTAAACGTAGAATAGTGAGGTGCAAGAACAAGTGCGATTGCATCTTGTATTCCGTCGTTATGCATATCTTTCACTGCATCTTCAATAAACGGTTCAATATGTTTTAAGCCAAGATACATATGGTACTCTACTTCATCTTGTACTTCATTTAAACGCTTCTCTAACTTCTTAGCTTGCTCTAATGTAATAGTAGCTAAAGGAGAAATACCACCAATTGCACGGTAACGCTCTGTTAAATCTTCCAGCATTTCAGGACTTGGCTTTCTTCCTCTACGAATATGTGTATAGTAACGTTCAATATCTTCTTCTTTATATGGCGTTCCGTATGCCATTACAAGCAAACCAATTTTCTTTTTCATACAGCAATGCTCCTTTACTTCGCTAACTGCCCTTTAGAGTATTCATGAATAAATGTAGTTAAACGTTTTAATGTATCTGGATTTACTTCTGGGAATACACCGTGACCTAGGTTAAAGATATAACCCGGCTGTTTCATCCCTTGATCTAAAATACCTTTTACATGTTCTTCAATAACAGACCATGGTGCAAGTAAGAATGAAGGGTCCATATTACCTTGTACCGCCTTATGAACGCCCCGTGCACGTGCTTCTTCAATCGGTAAGCGCCAATCTAAGCCGACTACATCAAGCGGTAAGTCGTGCCACTCATTCACTAAGTGTGCAGCTCCTACGCCGTGCATAATCATTGGAACACCCATCTTACGAACTTCTGCAAAAATACGCTCCATTGCTGGTTTAATAAATACGCGATAATCCGCTACATTTACTGTTCCAACCCAAGAATCGAAAATTTGAACTGCTTTTGCTCCTGCGTTAATTTGCGCTTTTAAATATGTAATAACCATATCTGCTAGTTTATCCATTAAAGCGAACCAAGCTTTTGGCTCTGCATACATGAACGCTTTCGTATTATGGTAGTTACGAGATGGACCGCCTTCAATCATATAGCTCGCTAATGTAAATGGAGCTCCTGAAAAACCGATTAACGGTACGTCTAACATTTCTGTCGTTAATAAACGAATTGTATCTAGTATGTACGGTACGTCATCTTCTGGATTGATTTCCCCTAGTTTTTCTACGTCTTGTAAAGAACGGATTGGGTTATCGATAACTGGGCCAATACCTGATTTAATTTCTACATCCACACCAATTGCAGGTAGTGGTGACATAATATCTTTATAAAGAATTGCTGCGTCTACGTTATACTGATCAACCGGCAATTTTGTAACGTAAGCACATAACTCTGGATTGTGTGTAATTTCAAATAAAGAATACTTTTCTTTAATCTTTCTATATTCCGGCTGTGAACGACCTGCTTGACGCATATACCATGCTGGTACATAATCGGTACGTTCCCCCCTACATGCTTTTAAAAATGTCTCATTTATAGTTCTTACCAAGACCCTTGCTCCCTTCCTTACCAATGCTTCGAATACGTTCGATATTTATCTTTTTTTACTATACAGCTTGTAAAAACAAAATGCATAATATTATGTACGTTGTTCATTAAATTGACACAAACATTCTTAAAAACGCTTACTATTTTCACAACATTCTTATTATAACACAGAGAAAAACTATGGTTTAGCTACTTTTGACTTTTCTCCTTCACGATTCGTTTGTGTATTATATGGTACAACGTAAAAGCTCGGTTTTGAAAATATGTTAACGAACTTTTCCTCATATTCTCCAGCACCATTTACAGTGCTAACATGCGTATGAATTCCGTTCTCCACTCTATAGATTCGGTACATAATTCTGTTATCTGGAAGTGGCGTCCAGCTTAATTTTGCTTTAAATAAACCGAAAGGGCTAAATGATAATTTCATTTTTACATCTTCAATTTTGCGCAGCCGAATCGGAGCGCCGATTGTTTCCACACCTTCAGGCTTCATAAACTTCTCTTTATGTTCTACATTAGCCTTCGTTAAAATTTTCTTAAACAATTTTGTCGCAGATGCACTTTCTCCTTGCAACTGATGCTCCTTATCCGTGCGGTCATAACCAATCCAAACAGCGCCTACTAAGTTTGGTGTATAGCCGACGAACCACATATCTCTTGCTCCCTTATCGTCATTTGGCAATGAAGTTGTACCTGTTTTCCCAGCTAACGCACCGTTATATACACCAACTCTCGCTGTTCCTTCCTTCACAACTCCTTCTAACATTTTCGTCATATACCATGCTGTCTGCTTCGAGAAGATTTTCGTCTCTACTTTTGGAGATTCCCCAATGACTGCACCGTGTCTGTTTAATACTTTATCAATAACGTGCGGCTCGATAATATTTCCATTTGCTAAAAATGAACGGTACATTTTTACAAGATCAAATGTTGAAACGCCATTTTTCAATCCGCCAAGCGCTGTACTTAAACCAGCATCTGCAATATGAACATTTCCTTTTTCTAAATATTGCTTTCCTTCTTCTACCCCTAACTCATTTAATAAAGAAACTGCCGGTACATTTGCCGACTCTAAAATCGCATCATACATCGTCATTTCTTTTGAATACTCATGATTATAATTTCGAGGTTCATACCCTTCAAAAGAATTTCTTTCATTCGTTAATAAAGAATACGGATTATACTTTTTCGTTTCTAGTGCTGGTGCATAAACGATAAGTGGTTTTAAAACAGATCCAGGCTGCCTTTTGGCAAAAACACGATTAAATCCTCTCGGGACGTACTTTCTTCCCCCAATCGCCGCTTTAATCCCTCCCGTACGATTATCCATTAATAAGAAAGCACCTTGCGCCCCCTCTTCTTTCCCAGGGAAATTCCTTGCATCTTGAAACTGGTTATATGCTACCTTTTGAATCTTTTCATCCATAGGTACGACAAACGTATATCCTCCGCGAAGTACTTCTTGATGAGACAATCCGTATAAACGAGCGGCTTCATCTATGACCATATCAATATACGGCATATATGCAAGCTCATTCTCATCTAAATTTTTATATAGAGCAATTGTCTTCCCTTGATAACGAACGCTTTCTTCTGCAGTCAAATAGCCTTGTTTATGCATAAGTGACAACACTAGATCACGGCGTTCCTTACTCTTCTCTGCAGAATAGTACGGTGAATATCCGTTTGGTGACTTCGGAAGGCCTGCAAGCATTGCCCCTTCCTCTACTGTTAAATCCTCAACATTTTTATTAAAATACAACTTTGCTGCCGCTTGAATGCCGTAAGCCCCATGCCCAAAATAAATATGATTCATATACATTTCAAGAATTTGTTGCTTCGTATATTTTTGCTCTAATTGAAGAGAAATTGCGACTTCCTTCAATTTGCGCGTAAATGTTTTTTCACGAGTTAAAAAGACGTTTTTAGCGAGTTGCTGCGTAATGGTACTACCGCCCTCTACCTTTTCTCCAGCTAACGTATCTTTATAAAGAGCACGGAATATAGACGGATAATCAATCCCTTGATGCTCATAAAAACGAGAATCTTCCACCGCAACAAACGCCTGCTGCACATACTTCGGAATTTGCTCGATTGGTACGAGCTCTCTATTTTCTACGTATAATTTCGTAATTTCTTTCCCTTTCTGGTCAACGATACGTGATGAAGAGTGGAAAACGAGCTGCTTTTCATCCATCATATAGCCACCAGCTAACACGATAAGTTTATAGATTACAATCGCTACTACGAACGTTGCGACGCCGCCTAATAAAGTCCACTTTACTTTCTTCATACATCGTCCTTCTTTCCAAATGATGGTACATTTATTATTTGAAAAAGAAGTATCTTTATGTATATAATCTTCGAAGTTTTTTAAGAGAGTTGATATAATAGAAACAAACTATTAAGGGGGCATTAAAATGAAGGCTATTATTTCATACGAAACACCTCTAGAACAAGCACATTTCACTGCAAAAAATGATGAAAAAAATATGTTTTATAAAGAAAATACAGAAGAATCTGTAGAAGGTTCACTTCAGTATGACGTACTAGATGCTGTCGGTGAATTTAAAGGACAACCTGGCTATATCGTTTGTAACAACATTTCTGTCACAGACGAAGGTCGCCCTGTATTTGAAAACCGTTTTAAAAACCGCGCAGGCCTTATTGAAAACGAACCAGGATTCCAAGCAATCCGTGTTCTACGTCCATTAAGTAACGATACATACGTCATCTTAACGATGTGGGAAACAGAGCAAAACTTTAAAGACTGGACAGAATCACGTTCATTCGAAAACGCTCATAAGAAACGCCCTGTACAAGCAGAAGGACAAGCTCCAGCGCATCCACATGCGGAACAGCAAAAGAGTATTTTCTCTCGTCCATCTTTTGTGACTACTTTTGATGTGTTAGTTTAATTAAAACATAATACAACACTAACAGTACGTGAAATTATATCAACGATTTTCCGAATATATCTATCACATCTTTGAATATATCAACGATTTTCCGAATATATCTATCACATCTTGAAATATATCAACGATTTTCCGAATATATCTATCATATCTTGAAATATATCAACGATTCGACTAAAGATATCAATTTAATGACAAAAAGGAAACACCATTACACACCGGTGTTTCCTTTTTCTTTGTACCAATTATATATACGAAGTGAATCTTTTTTTCTCATATGCTTTACTTCATAACCGCGCCCAGCTACCGCTACAAGAGTTGTACATAATTCATCTTTTCTTTGAAAATACGATTGATTATAACCTACTGCTTGAACATGTCTTCTTCGCATTATTCCTGTATATTTCGAAAAATTACGATATACAACCGTTAGTTGATTTTCTCTTAATTCATAACCGCCACTTTTATATCTAGCATACGCAAGTAACGAAAACACGATAAATAACGGTAAAATAACAAACAACGCAATATATTGTTTAAAATATATACTCACGCTGGCAATTAGAACTGTGAGTATGATACTTATTAACCAGCCCATAATGAAATAACGACGCAACGCTGTTTTTGGTAAGTGAACGATCTCCGCTTCGATTTCATATGGTAACTCTAAATATGTGATCAGGTGCTGTACATCTTTTTTCTTCATAAATGGATGCAACATTACTTCGTTACTTGCTGCTCCAATACTTTGAATTGCTTCCACTTCAACAGCACAATAGCCAAACGGCTGGCGAAGCATACCTTCTTTTACAGTAATCGCTTGAATGCGGTGCAATTTTAAGACAAACTCTTTCTTTTCAAATAATCCTTGAACGATACGAATCTCTTCCCCTTTTCGCTCAATTTTAAAGTTTGCATATTTCAACACATATCCAGCCGTGGAAATAATCCACGAAATTGCCATTAAAATTAATGCAATTACAATTAGTTTATAAACACCGTTTCCCATCACATACACTTCTACTTTACTTGTGAATCCTTCAGGAAGAACAAAATCAAACTTTGTGTAAAGAAGTACTAGCCCAGAGAACACTAGTCCGAACCGACCAGATGTAATCGCTGCGGCTAAAACCTCTTTCGCTGTTAACTGATAAACCGTCTTGCTTTCTTCCTCTTCTATTTCTTCTTTTACAGTAGTTTCTTTCTTATGTAATAAAGAAATTAAATGTTTTGCCTCGTCTTCTTTAATACCAGCCAACATCACTTCTGGTTCATTACCACCACCGGCTACTTCTATATTTAACTTCATAAGTCCGAGCATTTGATAAATGATGTTAGAAGACGTACTAATATTTTGTACACGCTCTTTATTTAAATAGCTTTCCTTCTTTACAAAAACACCGTGCTTTATATGTAAAATATTATTCTCAATCCAGTAAACTTTAAAATACCATTTAATTGCTGAAAAAATAGCCATGATGAATAAAACAACCAGAAGAAAAAGATAAAATAAATACCAAGGTTCCACTTGTTCATCAGGTTTAAATAAAACAAGAATAATAAGTGGCAACAAACTCGCAATCCTAATACCTAACAATATCGTAATCGGATGTTGCCTCTTATACATCCTTATCACTCACTTTCGCAAGTTCTCCAATTTGTCTTTTCAGCTGTTCTGCTTCTTCTTTCGTTAAACCTGGAATACTATGAGAAGTTGCGGCTGTTGAAATATGTAATTCTGCTAAATTATACTTTCTCATGATCGGCCCTTGCTCAATCGTTACGTGCTGCACACGGATCATCGGAATAAGTACGCGTTTTACAACAAACATTCCCTTTTGAATCTCAATCTCTTCTTCATTTAATCTGTAACTATAATAGCGTTGACGTAAATTTGGAAACACAAAATAATCAAGGGGAATAAATGTAATAGCTCCTGTTACTAATAGTCCGAACAACCAGCCCCACCAGTTAAAGTTAATCATAAAAAAGAAATACGCAATTACGACTGTTAGTATAACTACCGCCCCAATTAAAGCGTGCATCCTCCACACTTTCAGCATATTAGAATGAATCTCCCTTTCTAACGGCTGCATCTCATCACTCCAATTCTATGAATTTATTACTTATATATTATCAAAAAATAAGGTTTTATATACATTTTTGTAAATTTATAGTCAAATAAAAATAGTTGAATCAAAAGCATATTAAAGAAACACATACCTCAGTTTTGAAAATTATGTATTATAAATATGAATTATATTGAACTAAAATAAACCTTACATGATTCATGCAAGGTTTATCGTTTTATACACAATATATTTCATTATTGTTGAGATATACTAGCATCGCTTTCAATTCGCTTTTCTTTTTGGCTTAGTTTTTTATCTTTAGATTTTTTTAATGTTAAAGTCATGCCAATAAAAATAAAAAGAATTCCTGTTATTTGCATTAAAGTTGGACGGAATCCAGTAAGTACAGTATCTAATAATATTGCCACTGCCGGATCTAAAAAAACTAATATTGAGATGGTTTTTGTAGATAAATAGCGTAAACTATCAAAAAACAGATAATATACTATCCCTGTGTGAATAAAACCAGTAGCTATAATATATGTCCAATTACTTTGAGTGAGGCCACTAAAAGCATCTAAATCTATAAATGGTATTAAAAGAAATATCCCCAAGAATGTTTGTAAAAATGTCATTGCATACGCACTCATTTTGTTAATCCCTTTACCAAATAAAGTTGTAAATGCATAAAAGAGAGCCGCAAGAAATCCCCATATCATACCTGAAGACATTAATGAGCCGACAGAGAAGCTTCCATCAATACCAGCAATTAATAAAGCTCCTGCAAAACACACAATTATTGAAATGATAGATATGAATGTTAATTTTTCTTTAAAGACGATACTTCCAATTAACAGTACAATTACTGGTGCAAGATGATAAACTGAGATAGCAATGGTAACTGACATATTTTCAAAGGCTTTAAATAAGAAAACCCAATTAAATACTAAGAAAAAACCACATATTAAAACTTGAATAACTTCTTTTCGTTCCCATTTATCTTGTTTATATTGCCCTGTAAGCAACCAGCATACACTTAAAAATATTGTCGCAAAAATACACCTTACAAACACTAATTCAAACGAAGGTAAGTTTGTTTGAACAGAAAAAAATCCAACTGATCCAAAGATAACCATTGATGCTATCATCTTTAAGGCCGGTACCGTTTTCTCTTGCTTAAAACTCTTTTGAAGCAAATTAATCCCCCTCCAATAAAAACTCGGTTTATAGTAAGAAAAACACCAGCCTAAAAAAAGGACAGGTGCTTTTCCTCAAAAACACTCAATTATAAATTTTTCCCAGCAGTCCAACCACCATCAATTACAAAATTAGAACCAGTAATAAAGCGGGCCTGATCAGAAATCAAGTACTCAATACATGAAACAATATCCTGCGGCAACCCCCAAGTATCTAAAGATTGATTACTTTTTATCATAGACATCAAGGCTTTATTACTAAAGTATTCTTCTGTAAGTTCGGTTCTAATAACACCGGGAGAAATGCTATTTACCCTTATATTTTGCTTCCCAAATTCCATAGCCATCTGTTTAGTCAATCCGATTAAAGCATGCTTTGATGCAACATAAGCAGCTCGCTCTGGTTCAGCCATTAATCCAGAAACCGATGCTATATTCACAATACAACCTTTTATTTTCGATTCACACCATCGCTTAGCTACTTCCCTAGAAAGGATAAATGGGGCTACTAAATTTACATCAATTACTTTTTTAAACATATCATCGGATAAATGTAAAACAGGTGTTATCTCTCGAATACCAGCTGCATTTATTAATATATCAGGAGAAAGCTTTTCTAAATCTAATTGAGTAAAAAGATTATGAATCGCTTCGCTATTACTTAAATCAATTTGCACTACTTTCAAAGGCATATCTGTTTTCATATAATCTATTAAATTATTATTATGAATATCAAGCGCTATTACATAAAATGATTTTTCTAAAAAGTATTTTATACAAGCATGACCTATACCGCTATTGGCTCCAGAAATCATAATTATTTTATTCTCTCTCATTTTGTCTCCTTATAAGAAAATGTTACTAATAAAATATCACGAAAAGCCTCCGTACTACATTCTGTTCCAAGTGGCGTTACGGCATGGAAGACCTTTTGTCCAAATACTAAAGTTTCTAAAGGCTCCTTCAAACTTATAAATTGATTAATTTCTCGAGGAGAATTAGCTATTAAATTATCTCCACCAATAGCTGTATTACTTAAATTCATAAGGTGTAAAAATACTACTGGTTCATCATCTTTATGTAACCAAATAGGTGAACTAAAAGATGGTCTTTCTTTAGTAGCTTTATATCTTACTTGATGTAAACCTATAATTAAGTCTTTACTTGTATCTATTATATTTGTTTTAAATGCAAATTCAGTATCGAAACGCACGATATTTTGAATTAAAGGATTGCATAAAAAGCTATCATTTATGCTATTGAACTGTCTAACTTTCCCGCCATCGTCATAGTTATATTCTTTAGATTGGAAGTAATCATTACTATTATCTAAAATATAATCTGGTGAATCAACATACTTTATATACCTTGAATAAGATCTAGCACGGCATTCACCGTACGCATCATCTTCCAAATTATAATAATCTAACTGTGCTTGTGTTAATAAACGATGATTCTCTTCCTCTTGTAAAAAGATTTCATTTGAGATTTCAAGGAATCCTTTAGATTCAAATTCATGTACCTTTTCTTCTATGCTAAACCCATTCATTTTACTAAGAACAAACGTCATTATAAAAACCTCCACACTATTGTATTTTTCTATCTCACCCTATGTTAGAAATGCAATAAGTAACCGAGATTCTTGCTTAATAAAATTTAAAATTATGATATTCAATTAATACACCAAATGAAATATATGTAATTCATTAAAATTATTTATTAAGCAATATTATATATCCTTTTGGGTATTTTTTCTAATTATCTGAAGATTTATCAACATTAGTCTTAATATTCGAAATTAAAGAAATGGATTTTTCAGAAAGATAAAACTGCGCGTATTGCAATTATTTATGTATATAACTTTTTTAAAAATTATATTTTAAATATAGCTAGTTTTTTATAAATTTTTTGATATAATTACATACGGGAAAAGGGAAGAATTTTGTCTTCCCTTGTGTTTTTATTTGCATCTAGTACTTTTGCTAGATGCTTTTTTTTATGCTAAAAAAGGTATCCTCAAATACTTTGAGGATACCTTTTCACCTTTATTATCTCTGCTGTTTTCTACCTAATACGAGTAATCCAAAACTCATCATTACAAGAAGTGCTCCCATATATGGTTCCACAGGCATTTTCTGCCCTGTCTTCGGTAATTCTTTTTCAGGTTTCTCTGGATTCGGTGTCCCTGGCTTTTCTGGATCTGGTGTTCCAGGTTTTTCTAGATCTGGTGTTCCAGGTTTTTCTGGATTCGGTGTTCCAGGTTTCTCCGGATCCGGTGTTCCAGGCTTTTCTGGATCTGGTGTTCCAGGTTTTTCTGGATCTGGTGTTCCAGGTTTTTCTGGATCTGGTGTTCCAGGCTTTTCTGGATCTGGTGTTTCTGGACCTGGTGGTGCTAAATGATTCAATTTGTTTAATACTTCTAATTGAACTGCATTTATCATTCCATTTGTAATTTCAAATGGAATTGGATTAGTTAATTTTTCATATCCCTTTGGTGCTTCTACTTCTACTAGTGTGTAGTTACCTACAGATAGATCTGTGATTTTTGCCTTTCCATCTTTATCTGTTGTTACTTTCACTACTACTTTTCCCTTTTCATCATGAACTTCAAACACAGCTCCTGATAAGACTTCCTTGCTTTCAGCGGCCATTTTTGTAATCTCCACTGAACCTTTGTCTAACTGTTCGTTCTCTACTTTCAATGATAAGACTTTTGTCATACCTTTTGTAATTTCGAATGATACTGGTTCCGTTAACTTTTTGTAACCTGGTAAGCTCTTCGTCTCTACTAATTTGTATTTTCCTACTGATAGATCTGAAACGTTTGCTTTTCCTTCTTTATCCGTCGTTACTTTCGCAACTACTTTGCCTTTTGAGTCACGTACTTCAAATACAACATTTTCTAATGGTGTTTTACTGTCTTTATCTATTTTTGTGATTTCTACATTCCCCGTATCTACCATTTCATTTTCTACAGTGAACGCTAAAGATTTTGTCATACCTTTTGTAATTTCAAATGGTACAGGCTTTTCTAATTTTTTGTAGCCTGGTAAACTCTCTACTTCTACTAGCTTGTACTTTCCTACTGATAAATCTGAAACTGTTGCTTTTCCAGCTTTATCTGTCGTTACTTTCGTTACTACCTTGCCTTTGTCGTCTTGTACTTCAAAGACTACACCTGCTAACGGTGCCTTATTATCTTTATCTATTTTTGTAATTTCTACATTTCCCGTATCTACCATTTCATTTTCTATGTTTAATGATAGAACTTCTGTCATACCTTTTGTAATTTCAAACGATACTGGTTCTGTTAATTGTTTGTAGCCTGGTAAGCTTTCTTTCTCTACTAATTTGTACTTTCCTACAGATAAGTCTGAAATTTTTGCTTTACCATTTTTATCTGTTTGTACTTCTGTTACTACTTTTCCTTTGTCGTCTTGTACTTCGAAGACTACGCCTTCTAATGCTTTTTGACTATCTTTATCTACTTTTGTGATTTCTACTGAACCTTTGTCTAACTGTTCATTCTCTACTTTTAATGATAAGACTTCTATCATACCTTTTTTAATTTCGAATGATACTGGCTCTGTTAGCTTTTTGTAGCCTGGTAAGCTTTCTACTTCTACTAGTTTGTAATTCCCTACAGATAGATCTGAAATTTTCGCTTTTCCTTCTTTATCTGTTTTTACTTTCGTTACTACTTTGCCTTTTTCATCTTGCACTTCGAATGTTACGCCTTTTAATAACGCGCCACTTTCTTTGTCCACTTTTGTAATTTCTACTGAGCCTTTATCTACTAATTCGTTCTCTACTTTTAGTGATAAAACTTCTGTCATACCTTTTTTGATTTCGAATGATACTGGTTTCGCTAGTTTTTTATATCCTGGTAAGCTTTCTACCTCTACTAGCTTATATTTTCCTACTGGTAAATCTGAAATTGTTGCTTGTCCTTCTTTATCTGTCGTTACTTTTGTTACTACTTTGCCTTTTTCATCTTGCACTTCGAATGTTACGCCCGCTAATACTGCGCCACTTTCTTTGTCCACTTTTGTAATTTCTACTGAACCTTTATCTAACTGTTCGTTCTCTACTTTCAATGATAAGACTTTTGTCATACCTTTTTTAATTTCGAATGATACTGGTTCCGTTAACTTTTTGTAACCTGGTAAGCTTTCTTTCTCTACTAATTTGTACTTTCCTACAGATAAGTCTGAGATTTTTGCTTTACCATTTTTATCTGTTTTTACTTCTGTTACTACTTTTCCTTGCTCATCTTGTACTTCGAAGACTACGCCTTCTAATACTTTTTGACTATCTTTATCTACTTTTGTTACTTCCACATTTCCCTTGTCTAACATTTCGTTTTCTACTGTTAAAGCAAGAGATTTTGTCATGCCTTTTTCAATTTGGAAAGTAATCGGATCTACTAATTGTTTATACCCTTTTGGTGCCTTTACTTCTACTAACTTGTATGTGCCGACTGATAAATTAGTAACTTGTGCTTGTCCTTTTTTATCTGTCGTTATTTTAGCGACTACTTGTCCTGCTTCATCTTGAATTTCAAAGACTGCATCAGCTAAAGCATCTTTATTTTCTTTATCTACTTTTGTAATTTCTACATTTCCTGTATCCACTAATTCATTTTCTACAGTCAATTGTAATGCTGTTACTCTACCCTTTTCATTTTCGAATGAAATTGGCTTTTCTAGTGGTTTGTATCCTGCCGGTGTTTCTACTTCTACCAACTCATACTTTCCAATAGATAAATCTGAAACGTTTGCTTTTCCTTCTTTATCCGTTTTTACTTTCGCAACTACTTTTCCTTTTGAATCACGTACTTCAAATACAACATTTTCTAATGGAGCTTTACTATCTTTATCTATTTTTGTTATCTCTACATTCCCTGTATCCACCATTTCATTTTCTACTTTTAATGATAGAACCTCAGTCATGCCTTTTTTAATTTCAAATGATACTGGTTTTTCTAACTTTTTATAACCAGGTAAACTTTCTACCTCTACTAATTCATACTTTCCTACAGGTAAATCTGAAACATTTGCTTTTCCTTCTTTATCTGTCGTTACTTTCGTAACTTCCTTACCCTTTTCATCTTGTACGATGAATGTTACTCCCGCTAACGGTGCTTTATTATCTTTATCTATCTTTGTTATCTCTATATTTCCCGTATCTACCATTTCATTTTCTATTTTTAATGATAAGATCTCGGTCATACCTTTTGTAATTTCAAACGATACTGGCTCTGTTAATTTCTTATAGCCTGGTAAACTTTCTTTCTCTACTAATTTGTACTTTCCTACTGATAGATCTGAGATTTTTGCTTTACCATCTTTATCTGTTTTTACTTCCTTTACTACTGTTCCAGCTTCATCTTGCACTTCAAAGACTACGCCTTTTAATGCTTTTTTGCTGTCTTTATCTATTTTTGTAATTTCTACTGAACCTTTATCTAACTGTTCATTTTCTACTTTCAACGATAGGACTGTTGTCATACCTTTTGTAATTTCGAATGATACTGAATCTGTTAGCTTTTTGTAGCCTGGTAAACTTTTCGTCTCTACTAATTTGTACTTCCCTACTGATAAATCAGAGATTTTTGCTTTACCATCTTTATCTGTTTTTACTTCTGTTACTACTTTGCCTTGCTCATCTTGCACTTCGAAGACTACGCCTTCTAGTACTTTTTGGCTATCTTTATCTATTTTTGTAATTTCTACTGAGCCTTTGTCTAACTGCTCATTTTCTACTTTTATTGCTAAAGCTTTTGTCATACCTTTTTTTATTTCAAATGGTACTGGTTCTGTTAGCTTTTTATAACCTGGTAAGCTTTTTGTCTCTACTAATTTGTACTTTCCTACTGATAAATCTGAAACGTTTGCTTTTCCATCTTTATCTGTTACTACTTTTCTTACTACTTCATCTTTCTCATCTTGGACTTCAAATTCGACACCCGCTAATACTGCTCCGTTTTCTTTGTCCACTTTTGTAATTTCTATATTACCTTTGTCTACCATTGCATTTTCCACTTGTATTGGGAATATGTCGTCCCCTGTTACATTTACTTCGAACTCTGCTTCTTTTAATTGGTAGCCTTCAGGCGCTTTCGTTTCTTTTAAAATATATTTCCCTGGTGCTAACGGTTTAGAGATTGCCTTACCATCTTTATCTGTAACAATATGTTCGACTACTACACCGTCTTTTACTATATCAAACTCTGCATTTGCTAATGGTTTTTCACCATTTTCCGAATCAATTTTCTTTACTTCAATTTGACCCTTTTGCATAGTATTTTTAATTTCAATTGTTTTTGTTTCTCCAGCTTGAAGTGTAACCTCTACTGGTTCTTTTAATTTTTGATATCCTTCTGGTGCTACTGTTTCATAAACTTTATACGTTCCAGGAGCTAAAGTTTGAGGTACTGAAAAACCTTTTTCGTCCGTTTTCAGTTTTGCAACAACTTCATTTGCACTATTTCGGACTTCAAATTCGGCACCTTTTAACCCTTTGTTCGGATTCTCAGAATCTATTTTATGAAGCGATACTGTACCATCTTTTGGA
The DNA here is from genome assembly GCF_008368795.1 of Bacillus sp. BF2-3. Classification (NCBI taxonomy): domain Bacteria; kingdom Bacillati; phylum Bacillota; class Bacilli; order Caryophanales; family Bacillaceae; genus Bacillus; species Bacillus sp. BF2-3. The sequence continues at coordinate 173,585 of NZ_QOSA01000020.1, read as the reverse complement.
GCTTCAGGCGGCGTAATAGTTACTTCTTTTGATGTTAATGTTTTATCATCAAAATGTAATTCCGCTTTATTAGGAATCTTCTTATCTACGTAAGAAGATAAGTCTGCATTATTTTTAATTTTCGCCTTGATACTAAGATTGATTCTCTGGTCTTCATATGACTTATAGTCAAAATTCTCACCAAACGTAAATGTTACTTCACTTCTTTGCTTATCTATCTTTAACGTCCCTTTAGAAGTAATATCTTGGCCATTTTGATCATATACTTTTGCCTCTAATACTTCTAAAACATCTTCTAAATCATCACGAATTACCATTGATGTGTATTTAGGAGGATCGTTCGGTATATGTGTACCAACTTGGTATTGAATCACTTGATCCATTTGTGTTAGCTGCTCATTCTCTACAAGCTTGCCATTCTCATCAACTATATTTTTTTCAATACTAGGTGGATTATCGTCACCTGAACCGGTTCCCCCTCCACCACTTACAAATACTTGTCCTACTTTTTCTTCAGTTTTAATATTTTTACCTTCTAATTTCACAGTATTTTTATGAGGCTTTGCAGAAGGATTAGTAATCTTTGTTTTATATCTTAAAATATAACCTTTTGAACTGTCTGGAAACTCAATTGTAAATCCAGCCTTTGTTGCATTAATTTTAATGTTAGATAAATCTGCTGGCTTAATATTTGTTGGTGCATAACCATCTTCAAATACAGCCTCTTCTAATACTACGCTGTCTGTAATTAACTCATGCCCAGGTCCTAATGTATCTGTTAATTTAAGATCTTGCATTTCTGTTCCAGTTGCATTTACATATACAAGCCAATCAGCAATCGAAGGATCTTCTTGATTATAAGAACCCCATTTCAATAGATTATCTGTATTGGGCTGTGGCTTCGGTCTCTCTGTCGTATTACTTACATTTACTTCTTTATTGACGATTTGACCATCAACGTTAAATTCTAATGGAATTTCTTTAACACCATCATATGCTTCTAGACCAAAGTAGAATTCTACGAATAAAGAACCTTTAATGTTATTCTTTCCTTCTACGTAATCCCCCATAGTACACGTTAATAGACCCTTTTTCATCTCACATGTACCAACTGTTTTTCCTTCAGCATCTTTTAAAGGAAAACTCATATTCATAAGGTCTTTTCGAAACTCTTTTGGCATATCAATTGTGAATTGATCTCCACTTTTTATTTTTTCTTTAGCTGACCACTTCACTTCTACTTTCATACCATCTGAGGCTTGATACGGTTCAGATGTCGTGCCATCAGTACGGGAAATATTAATTTCGTCCACTGGACTTTTCATCACAGCAGCTTGAATAACTGGAGCCCACACATTCAGCACTGAAAATAATACTAGAAAAACTAATGAAACCATTGAAATATGTCTTTTAGTACTTTTCATTTGCATAGTTCCCTCCTATTTTTTATATTTATATAACAAAAAAAGACCGTCCGGTTGCATCAAAAATGTGCAACCAGACGATCTTAGTAACCAATATGTATTACCGTAGACTCTAAGCTTTGCGGCCTATCCTTTCGAATAGTGTGCTAAAAATATCTTTTATTCTTTTTTTGTTTCATTTTCCTCTTAAACCAAATATTACTATACCGTCTGGACGGTTATAATTCAATACTCTATAAAATTGTTCTATTTTTCTAATAAAAAAAACAATTCACCACTACATTAAAGAAGCAATGGTGAATTATTTTCGCATTATATAGTTCGCATATTCTATTTATATGAATTACTAATAAGAGCTTGAATCACTTTTTCTCTTAACTCGGGGCTTAGTCTTCCAACCCCTAAATATTCCGAATACCATAATCCATCTGCTGCTAATCTAATAATTGTTGCACAAACTGAATCTATCTCATCATTTTCTATATTCTTTTGCAGTTGCTGAAATGATTGTTGTAATGGCTCAAGTAATTCAGGTTTTAACATGAATGCTGCCATCATACTACTAGATAACTCTTCTGTTCTTCTCTCATTATTTAATCTTTCCTCTACAAAAGAGCGAACCCATCTCCCTTTCCTCTCTGAGTCTTCCGCTACTTTATTGTAAATGGCCCCTTCATAATCCTCTACCCCTCTGACTATCATACCTTCTATTAAAGCTTCTTTATTTGAAAAGTGATACAATAATCCACCTTTACTTACACCCGCCTCTTTTGCCACTGCTTCTAAGGTTAATTTAGCAACCCCTTTACATTGCACAATTTGAGAAGCGGCCGCCAAAATCTTTTGCCGCGTTATGCTTATACTCATTCCTTTTTAAAACCCCATTTCTACTAAATTTATATAAATACGAATCTTATTTTTAATATTGTTGATTACTACTAAGTATTTTCTTTATACAACAAAAGCTTCATTACCTTTGAATTTTTAGTTACTTATTCTATTAAAAATTTCCATATCATTCAATATGATAACATTAAACACACAAAGCTGACTATACATCTATACTTTTGTATTTATTGAAAATATATCCATTAATAAAATTTACCAATTTAGTCCTTCTTATTACTTTATAAGACGGCAGTAATTCTTTCAGCACTAAATAAAAAATGTTATTACTCCCATTGAATTGAGTAATAACATTTTACTTAACAAATTCGCTGCCAACTAGCATCCTTCACATCTTCACTAGTCGGTTTTCTAACTAATCCAACAAAACATTCCTCGCAAGCACCAAATGCAATAAAATTTTTCTGTGCTTGTCTTAACGAGACTTCATTTGCACCGCCTTCAAAGTCAGGATCGTTAAACTGTACCTCATCATCTTCCCAGTAACATATATTACAAATTTCATATGTACCTGGTGGTTCTTCTTCTATTGTTCTATACCCGCAGCACGGACATGTATATTTCATTCTGTTACTCCATTATTCATTTCTTTTTTCTCCCATATATTCCGGCCCATAAAGAATGTAACAGCGCAAATCATAGTTATTACCATGAAAGTAGTATTAGAATCCTCATATGTAGTTGGAATTCCAACCGTTACAGAAACAATACTAAAAGCTAAAAGTAAATATAATAATAAAGATAGAATATAGCTTAGTCTAAATCGTAAAATGATACCTCTAAACAATAGCTCACCAAGTAGACAGCCACCTAAAATAATAGGTACTCCGAAATACAATGTAAGGACTCCCATTTGCGCAGTAGATTGAATTATCTTTCCAATTATGTTCGGCGAAACCAGCTCACTATTGTTTCCCATCCTATCATATAAATCAAGTGCTGTTGCTGAAATAAAGAAACTTAATATAGAAAATGAATACGGTATTAAAAATTTGCTCACTCTCATTCACCTCGCTTGTTTCTTTACATATATTATTCATTATTTTCGCATAAAAAAATAGCCCGTCTTCCGCGAAAGGCGAGCCGTTCCACTTAATTCTCACTTAACTTCTTCTTATACCAATCCTGCATTCTCTCCGCATCTTCTACTCTCGTATGCTCTATTTTATAATTAGATGATGCACTAGAAAACTTATACGTACATAAATCCGCTCGGCGCTGGAAATATGATTGTGTCTTCTCCATTGATTGGACATGTCTTCTTCTAATAAGTCCTGTATATTTTCCGACGCTACGATAGACAAGTGTAATTTGTTCTCCGTTAACACTGTAACCATTTGTTTTAAATGTTGCGTATCCAAGTGTAAAGATGAGGATCGCGAGCGGAATTAATGCCCACATGATGAAGTGCTTTTCAGAGTATATACTTATTCCAGTAAGCGGGATTGCGAGCATAGCGAAAAAGATAAAACTATCAATGAGATAACGGCGCAATGCTGCTTTTGGTAATGCAATAATGTTTGCATTCAGTTCGTATGGTAATTGTAAATGGGCGAGTAACTGTTGTACTCGATCTTTTCGAATGATTGGGTGCAGTGTAACCTTTTCTTTTTCGTCACTCATTCCTTTACTTTGAATGACTTCTACTTGCACAGCACAATAACCGAATGGTTGGCGTAAAATACTTTCTTTTATCGTAATACCTTGAATACGATGCAATTTTAGTACAAGCTCTTTTTTCTCAAGTAATCCTTGCGAAATGCGAACTTCGTCATTTCTTCGATTCACTGTGAAATCGCCATGTTTTAACGCGTAACCGATTGTAGATATAATCCAAGAAAGAACGAGTAACATGGCTACCATGAAAATCCAGCCATATATATCATGTTCCATTACATACGACTTTACGCCATTCTCTATCCATTTCGGAATGTACTCATCTACTTGGTGATAAACGAAAAAGATTAAAGAGAATAATAGTCCAAATTGACCAGATGTAACAGATGCTAATAAAATCTCTTTCCAAGTTAATTTATATTCTGTCGCTTGTTTTTCTTCTGTAACAATTTCTTTTTCTACTACATTTTCTGCTGCTTCGTCTAATGTTCCTTCTGCTTTCACTTCTGGAGTTGGCTCATTTAGCAAAGTAATAAGCTCCGCCGCTTCTTCTGCCGTAATACCAGCTAAGCTAACTTCTGCTTCATCGCCCCCACCAGCTGTTTCAATCTGAATTTTTTTCAAACCGAGCATTTGATATAGTACGTTAGAACTTGTATTAATCGTTTGAACACGTTCTTTATTTAAGTAGCTCTCCTTTTTCACGAAGAGACCTTTTTTCACATGTAATACGTTATTTTCAACCCAATATGTTGTGTAATACCATTTTTCAAATGCTGAAAAAACGGTGAGTAAACCAAATGCTGCGGGAATTAAATACCAAAACGGGAATTTTCCGTTTAAGCTAAACATGAAAATAATGAGTGGTATAAAATCTGTTATTTTTAATTCTAATAACATCGTGATTGGATGCTGCCTCTTATACATCCTCATCACTCACTTTCGCTAATTCTGCGATTTTCGTTTTCAACATTTCTGCTTCATACATCGTTAAGCCTGGGATGCTATGAGAAGTTGCTGCTGTTGAAATGTGTAATTCTGCTAATCCGTATTTTCTCATAATTGGCCCTTGTTCAATCGTTACGTGCTGTACACGAATCATCGGCACTAATACGCGCTTAACAACGAAAAGGCCATGCTGAATTTCAAGTTCTTCTTCATTTAGTTGGTAGCTGTAATAACGTTGACGTAGTTTCGGAAACGTAAAGTAATCAAACGGTGTATATACGATTGTTAATCCGATGAGCACATAGAAAATCCAAGCCCACCAATTAAACTTAATCATAAAGAAAAGATATGCAAAAATGACTATAATACTGATTCCTAGCTCAATTAAAGAACGCGCTTTCCACACCTTGACCATGTCAGGGTGAATTTCATTTTTCAATGGATCCATGTAACCACTCCAAATCTAGTAATCTAATATATGAATACTCTCAATCTATATTTTACGTAACTTTACAGAAAATTGGAATTTAATCTTCTTTCTTCTCAGGAATAAAATATCCGAACCAAAGTAGCCAAATGAAACCGATTAACTTCATCCAATTTCCATCCGCTTGAAAAGCTTCAATCATACCTGGTATTTTATAAACCCCAATAAATCCAAGAAAACCGAGCCACCAGTTTTTTTGCATTTTCATTTTTACTCCTCCTTCATTACGTTTTTCACATTTCGAATCCAAATTTCTTTATACTTTAACTGGAATCCCATGAGCATATAGTTGCTCATATTATCGATCACGAGCGCTAGCGTATGAGCATTTTCTTCCGTTTCATGTTGTGACACAACGCCCAGTCTCGCGCCTTTCTTCAATAAATCGTGGAAACCATGCAAAAAATCCTCTTGTATTTCAAATAAACGTTTCTGATACTTTTCATTTCGTGATGCAGTTACGATAAATTCATTGATAACGCGTAGTATTCCTTCTTGCCCTTCATACTCAGAGAGCATATGTAAACCATCTGCGATTAGCTTTTCTGCAAAGTTTTCTTTCGTATACCGCTCTTCATTAAAGTACTTTGTAAAATGATAATCAGAAAAAATCTCTTCAAATAAAAAATCAACTAACGCTTCTTTAGAAGAAAAATGATAGTAAATAGCCGGTTTTGAAATACCTACCTCTTTCGCAATCATGGAAAGACTCATCTTCTCAATGCCGTGTTCTGCCATAAGTTTAAATGATGCCTCTACAATGTTCTGCGATGTTTGTAAATTCTTCGTCATACTGTACCTCACTTATTTTTACTTACCGGTCGGTAAGTAAATTATAAAACAAAACGAAATGATTTTCAATTTAGTTAGCACTACAGAAGGTGTTTATTGGAAAATACAGAAAGTTATAAAGTAAAAGCAACATATAACAATAAGGAGGATATCATATGAGACTTGGTGGTAATGGCGGCGGTGAAGCGGGACAAGCTGGTAAGAGCGGATTTTCATTAATCATTGTACTTTTTATCGTATTGATTATAGTTGGAATTAGCTATATCGGACTTAGCTTCTAAGAAAAGGCGTCCTACATTACATATGTAGGACGCCTTGTTTTTAATCCCTATTCAGCAATCGCATACGATAGCAATTCATCGTCACTTCTCCAAGCCTTTGCAGTAATTGATAGTTCGCATATGCGCCGACTGGGGCACCGATTACTGGTACGAGCTGAAGCATTTTCGCTAAATCAATATAGTCTCGGTACTCTGTTTGGAACTTTTCCCAGTCCATATGATTTTCTTTTTCTGTATCCCACGTTTCGATTGCTTTCCATATTTCTTTTCTGTGATTATCACTTGAAAAGGCAAGTTGGAAAACGTGAAGGATAAAAAGACGCTCTTCTTGTTTACTCGTATCAAATCCGTACAATGTCGCTGCATCGAATAAAAATTTAATTTTAATTGTAAGTAAAAGCGGAAAGTCAGCAAGACCGAGGAGAATACCACCAGCTCCAGTCCCTGCTCCTTCTGCCGCTGCTATTTTTTTGTACTCATCCATTTTTTTACGAACTTCATCGTCACGTCTTTGCAGTGACCATGTCGTCTCTTTTAGCTTCGGCTTTATAAAGTTTGACCCGGCGCTAATCGTTTGCACCATCATACGAATCGTCTCTGTTAGTACCTTTTGTACTTTCGCCGGAATGAGCTGTTGCACCTTCGTCTGCACTTTTTTGGAGAACCGTGTCATCATAGAAGAATCTTTCATGAATGTAGCTTTCCACTGCTCCAATTCTTTTATAACCTTCTCTTCGTATGTAATCATAGGTTCATTCCTTTCAATTTAAACGCTCAATGCGCTTCGCCCCGTATTGGTAAACGAAACCGATACTAAATAATATGCTTACGATAAGTAAAATTCCTGTCATCATGAAATCTTTCGTTGCTAGTGCAAATATAATTGTAAATATAACGCTACCTGTAATAAGAATTGCATTTAATAAAGTAAGAAAATCTTTCTTCTTCTCTTCTCCGCCTACTGGGTACAAATCAAGCCAAATTTTCATGCGGTGATGTTTCCATAAAGTTAATAGCTGATAACCGATTAAGTATAGGAAGATAAGGCTTACGATAAATCGTCCATATAAAAACGGAATGAAGTAAAGAATAACTCCGCCTAGAGCGAGCAGGCGCACATATAATCCAAAATAGTTACCTGATCTTAAAAATGTTCTCGTATATAAGTATAAATATGTACGCTTTTCGCCGATTATCGAAAGAAGGAAATCCAGCCATTTTCGGCGAGATACTCTTTCTTTTAATGCTGGTACATCAACGAACATATTCGCGATGCGGTACAGCAGCATCATCTTCTTACCTTCTTCGGAAATTAAATACTCCCAGTTTAGTGGCTTTCCTTTGACCATTTGATGCATGATAGCAAGGTATAACACCATGAGAAGGACGATTCCACCAATGAAAAGAACTGAAGTACGTTCTACAAGGAAATATACAAATAAACCGTTTAGGATAAAACGAATAAACCAATCAGCCCTTTGTATATTTTGATCTGTTAAAAATGACTTTTCCCACGCTACAAATAAATTCCACGCTTTTACAATGACAAATGCGAGTACGATCCATATGTAGCCAGCTCCTGTTTGCTTCATTTGTTGGAAGTATAACGGAGCAAGCGCAGCTGCTACGATTGCGATTATGTATAACTGAATCATAAATGTAAAAAGAAATGCCTTTGTGAAGTAAGGTTTTAACTTTTCTTCAACTGGCAGTAAGTAAACGAGATCCGCTTCTTTTAATAACGTTTGAATGGATCCAGCCGTTAACACGAGTCCAATTAATACTGCCATTACGAGCGCAGTTGGAAACGAAGATGTTAACGTTTGTAACCATTGCTGGTAATAATACGCTCCCGCACCGATGATGAACACGAAAATAAATTTCAAATGATCATTAAATACGTATTTACTATATGTACGAACTTCTTTTAGAAATTGACGAAATCGTTCTTTCCATAACGCTGTGCTATTCATAATCTTCTTCCTTCGTTAATGCAATGTAAATATCATCTAACGTTGCACCTGGCATATTAAACTGTGATTGCAGTTCAGATAGAGTTCCCTTCGCTCTTACTTCACCTTGATGCAAAATAATGAACGAATCACAATAACGCTCTGCCGTCGCTAAAATATGTGTGCTCATTAAAATACCGGCACCACTCTTTTTCATTTGGTCCATCATTTGAAGAAGGGATTGAATCGCTAACGGGTCTAATCCAACGAAAGGTTCATCTACTATGTAAAGAGATGGCTCCACTAAAAATGCGCTCATAATCATTACTTTTTGTTTCATCCCTTTTGAGAAATGAGATGGAAACCATTTTAAACGATTTTTCATACGAAACTCTTGTAGTAGTTGTCCTACACGTTCTTCATATTGTTTTTCATCCACGCCATACGCCATAGCTGTTAATTTCAAATGCTCTTCTAACGTTAATTCATCATATAATACCGGCGTTTCCGGAATAAATGAAAAGCTAGAACGGTACGCTGTCATATCATCACGAATTGTTTTCCCATTAATTGTGACAGTTCCTTTTTTCGGTTCCATTAAACCGATAATATGTTTAATCGTCGTACTTTTACCAGCTCCATTTAAACCGATTAAGCCGACAAGTTCGCCTTTATTAACAGAGAACGAAACGTCTTTTAATACAGGTCGTTTCGTATATCCTCCTGTAACATTTTCTACACGCAATAACTCGCTCATACGACACCACTTTCTTCATTAGTATTCATTCTATATTCATCTTACCAAAAATTATGCTGTACTACATAGTATCCATGTACTCAAAAAAAATTTTAAAATTTATTAGCATATAATTTCCCGAAAGCGGACATCATAATTATTGAAGAAGGAACACATTGAAAAAGCAACCACCAATTGATGAGTACAACAACATAGTGAAGTCATCATGAAATGGGGTGTCCAAGTTGGACAATGAAATTTACACATAACCAGATCATTTGTTTCATTTTCGAAACGGGGTGTCTCTGAAAGAGCATATACTGTTTTAAAAAATAAACAATTTCATTTTAAAAAAGATTGCAATTCATTTCACTTGAAAATGGGGTGTCTACGGCAGAAACTTTAGCCGATTTACCGTGCATTTCTTAAATAAATGAGGTGTCTGCGAAACGTAAATTACGATAATGCTTTTTCAATCCCTCTTCAGAAAACAGGAAGCTGAGTCAGCTTCCTGTTTTTCGTGTTTGTTCTCTTATGTAATTATGGTAAAATACGGCTAAGGATATTTGAAAGGATGAGATCAATGAATCATACAGCAGACAATTGTATTTTTTGTAAAATCATTGACGGGCAAATCCCTTGCTCAAAAGTATACGAAGATGAACATGTGCTTGCATTTTTAGATATTAGTCAAGTAACAAAAGGACATACTCTTGTTATTCCGAAAGTTCACAAACAAGACATTTTTGCGTTAACGCCAGAAATCGCATCACATATTTTTTCTGTCGTTCCAAAAATCGCAAATGCGATTAAAGCAGAGTTTAATCCAGTTGGCTTTAACCTACTTAACAATAATGGTGAAAAAGCTGGACAAACTGTGTTCCACTTCCACCTTCATTTAATTCCACGCTACGGTGAAAAAGATGGTTTCGGTGCTGTTTGGAAATCACACCAAAATGAATACACTATGGAAAATTTACAAAACATCGCAAGTACAATTGCAAATAGTGTGAAATAATGACACTATAAGAAGGCGTAATACATAACAAGCCACTTCCCTGAAGTCATCAAATTCCGCATGGCTTGTTTCTTCACCTAAAATGCTCAGGGATGATTGTTTGTGCATAGCACATATAAGAAAGATATGCATATTTTTTCACATCATGAATACGAACAAAAAATAAGGAGGTCTCCTTTTATGTCAAAAGCTAAATCCTTTATTACAGGTGTTATTTGCGGCGGAGCAGTTGCTGGACTAGCCGTTCTTTTCTCAACTCCTTCTTCTGGTAAAGACATGCGCGGCAAGTTAAAAGAAAAAGGAAATGATATTAAAAAGACTTTAGCTGATATTACAGCTGATACGAAATTATTAAAGCGTCAAATTGTTGAAACTGCTTCAGAAGGTAAAGAAGTGTTTCAAGAACTAAAAGATGACATGCAAGACACGCTTTCTAATTGGAAACAAGATATTTCTCAAAACAAGCGCCATATTGAGAAAGAAATTTTGGACATCCAAAAGTCAATTGAGAAACTGCAAGAAGCTGTTCCAGAAAAAGCGTAAACAAATTCCTGCTTAGTTTTTTGCATATAACAAATATTTTTTATATAAATTGACCTTGACACGGCATATCGTATAGATATGCCGTGTTTTTATGCATTTACAATATATGTTATCAATTAACATGTAAGGACAACGCATGTATTCACGACTCATAAAACGCTTCCATAGTTATGCATGATTTGTATAGAATGTCATTTTGTTAAAAAATTTTCACAATTCTTACAAAAAGACTTTATTAATTTTTATTTTACTGGCATAATAGATAGTAATGAAAAAGAATGTTAAAGTGGGTGAGTAAATGAAAAGTGGAGAAAAAGATTACTCGGTAAAAGAAGCGATGATTTTCAGCCAACGCATTGCTCAATTATCGAAAGCGTTATGGAAATGTGTAGAGAAAGATTGGCAGCAGTGGATTAAACCTTACGATTTAAATATTAATGAACATCATATTTTAACAATCGCTTATCATTTAAAAGGGGCTTCTATTTCTGAGATTGCTAAGTTTGGAGTTATGCACGTATCAACGGCATTTAACTTCTCTAAAAAGCTAGAAGAACGCGGCTATCTTGTATTCTCAAAAAAGGAAGATGATAAACGAAATACGTACATTGAAATTACAGACAAAGGGGAAGAATTACTACTTCGCTTAATGGAGGAGTATGATCCTGAAAATAATTCAGTGTTTAATGGGGCTCTTGCACTTCGTAATTTTTATGGGAAGTTCCCAGAAAATATCGAACTGATTGCAATCCTGCGTAATATTTACGGACAAGACTTTATCGATATTTTTGAGAAATCATTAGAAGATATTGAAGAGAACTTTACAGAATCCGATCAAAAGTTAGTTAAGAAATAATCTATTTATTTTTTCGCAATCATGCTTAAGAATTCATTCATAAGCGGCTTAAATAAACCTTGTTTTGCTAGCGCTTCCGCAGTTTCGTGTACTTCGAGCTGATGTGGAAGCGCTTTTTCAAATTGATCTAACAGCGCATCGAACAAAAGAAGCCCTTCTGCTTTCTCCACTACATATTGATCGTTCAGTTTTTCACAAAGATTTAGTATACGTTCAATATCTTTTTTACGAGCTTTTTTCTTTATGATTAAAGAATAAAATGGACACTTCTCTTCATCAATCATTTTAAATAGTAGGTCTACATAGTATTCAGCTTGTTCTAATCTTCTAACAACGTCCATTTTCTCCCTCACTTTCTAACACAAAGTCTTCTATTTCTGAATTTTGTAACACGAACAAAATATCGTGTGATACAATATATGTATATGTATTTTAGCCAAAAGGAGGTCTCGCCTCATGACACTTATAACAGTTGTTTTTGTCGCATTCGCACTTCTTGTTATATTTTACACGAATTTCATGACACATACACTGTGTGAACGAAAACAAATAGCTGCGAGCCGCCAGCCCGGTGTCTTTCGGGTTATTAATGTATGTATAACAATTTTATTAATTTCTAGTTATATAGAAATTATATTTCATGGAAAGTGAGGAAGGAAAGCCCCTTCCTCACTTTTTTCCTCTATAAGCAAATTATACCTACAATAACCAATAAAATAAACAGTACAAGTAATAAAATAAGTTGAGAATTCATCCCCATCCCCTCCTCTATTCTGTATATGCGGTATACGCCCAATATGGCACACTTTCAAAATCTGACACGTGCTGGTTAATTTTTCTTTATCAATATGAAAACGAGTCGAAATATGATATATTAAATTTTGTACATATTGCTTATACTATAGAACAAAACATTCATCAAAACTTTATCCTCAGCCTCGGTAAGCCCTGTTAAGCGCGCTTTACCAATATAAAAAAGCAAAAGTATCAGTGAGACTTAATCGGGCTCTTATGAACTAAAATTCATTGGTGTAGGATAAATTAAAAATACATAATAGTAGGAGTGTTTATCGAATGAAGAAAGCTATGCTTGCCTTAGCCGCAACAAGTGTAATCGCATTATCAGCATGTGGAACATCATCATCAGACAAAATTGTTACATCTAAAGCTGGTGACATTACAAAAGAAGAATTTTACAATCAAATGAAGACACAAGCTGGTAAACAAGTACTAAACAACATGGTTATGGAAAAAGTACTTATTAAAAACTACAAAGTAGACGACAAAGAAGTAGATAAAAAGTTCGATGAAACGAAAAAACAAGTTGGTGATCAATTCGATACACTGTTAAAACAACAAGGTCTGAAAGAAGAAACATTTAAAAATATGTTACGTGCTCAATTAGCTCAAGAAAAAGCAATTGAAAAAACAATCACTGATAAAGAATTAAAAGACAACTACAAGCCTGAAATTAAAGCAAGCCACATTCTTGTAAAAGATGAAGCTACTGCGAAAAAGGTAAAAGAAGAACTTGGACAAGGTAAATCTTTCGAAGAGTTAGCGAAACAATACTCTGAAGATACTGGCTCAAAAGAAAAAGGTGGAGACTTAGGATTCTTCGGACCTGGTAAAATGGTTAAAGAATTCGAAGATGCTGCTTATAAACTGAAAAAAGATGAAGTAAGTGAGCCTGTAAAATCACAATTCGGTTACCACATCATTAAAGTTACAGACATTAAAGAGCCAGAAAAATCATTCGAACAATCTAAAGCTGACATCAAAAAAGAACTTGTTGCGAAGAAAGTGCAAGATGGCGCATTCATGAACGATCTTATGATGAAAGAAATCAAAAAAGCTGACGTAAAAGTTGACGATAAAGATTTAAAAGATCTTTTCGAAGAGAAAAAAGCTGACGATAAAAAAGAAGAAAAGAAATAATGAAGTAAAAAAAAGCTTGGGCTTCGGCCCGAGCTTTTTTATGTATCCTCTTCGTTAATGAAAGTTTATTTTTTCATTCGTTTAACTAAAACCATCTTTTATGCATTTCACTTAAAAACATTTCTGTAATTTTAAATCCAGAATTTTCTCCTATAATAGAGTCAATCCCGCAATGCGGACAAACTGCTGTGTTATCATCATCCCACCACTCTGTAATTTTTTCTGGATGAAAAATTTCTAAACAATAGAAACAACCACATATAACATCCTTTTCTAAGTGCTTTCTATTACGAGAACAAAAACGATGCGCTTCCTCAAAATATTTTTGCATCAGTATCCCCCTATTCCTGATTTTCTTCTTTGCTTTACTTACATTCTCCTCAATAAAATTGCAATTCTTCCTTAAAGAAAAACACAAAAAAACCTTGATCCACGCCACGCAGAACCAAGGTTTATCTTATTATCATTGATTAAATTCAAAAACTATGTTAAATTAGTACAGAAACACGTTTTCTAAAACGAAAGGAACGTATTTATCCGTATCTTAATTGTACACCAAAACACATCTTCAGTCAACCTCTATTTTTCACTTTTAAAGGAGTGCTTACCGTATGAACAAAAAACTTGATTTAGAGCAAAAAAGATTGGATACCGTAATCGAGACAATTACGGAGCAAATTGATAAACTGGAGAACGAAACTGGCAGACGCCGGGCAGAAGTAATCAATATTCGTAAACACTTTTGGGATGATGTGAAAGTGAACACGGATACTTTTGATGATTATCTTGAAACAGTTATCAACTTAAGACAACAAGCTCAGTCACTAGCTGTCACACAAATTACTCATAAGCACACCTTTAATCGACTTGCCGCACTAAAACGCATGCATAAAGCACCTTATTTTGGACGAATTGATTTCAAAGAAGAAGGAGAATCTGCTGCGGATCAAATTTATATCGGTGTTGCTACACTTACTGATGCTAGCGGAGAAAACTTTCTTATATATGACTGGCGCGCACCCATTTCGAGTGTATACTACGATTATCCACCAGGACCGGCTGAATACAGTACACCAGAAGGCGTAATTCACGGCAATGTGGAGAAAAAATTACAATACATTATTCAAAATGGCGAGATTGATTCTATGTTCGATACGAGCCTTACAATTGGCGATGAAATCTTGCAACAAGCGCTCGGAAAAGGTACGAACAAACATATGCAAAGTATCGTCGCTACAATTCAGCGTGAACAAAATGAAATTATTCGTCACGATGAAGGCCGACTCCTTATCGTGCAAGGAGCTGCTGGTAGTGGTAAAACGTCAGCTGCCCTGCAGCGAATCGCCTACTTACTATATAAATATCGCGAATGGCTAAAAGCGGATCAAATTATTCTCTTCTCCCCTAACTCTATGTTCAATAGCTACGTTTCTAACGTACTACCTGAACTCGGTGAAGAAAATATGCAGCAAGTGACATTCCAAGAATATTTAAATCATAGACTGAGTAAGTCATTTGACGTTGAAGACCCTTATGAGCAATTAGAATATATGCTAACTGAAACAAATAGCCCTACCTATAAAACGAGAAATGCGAGCATCCGATTTAAAGCATCCACTCAATTTTTCGAGATGATTAGAGCGTACAGACAATCTCTTGAATCTTCAGGTATGCTATTTAGAGGAATGAAATTTAGAGGAAAACTGATTGCCTCAGCTAAAGAAATTACAGAGCAATTTTATAATACTGACTCCTCCCTCCGCTTCCATAGTCGAATTGAGAAGTTAACGGATTGGCTAAATAAGCAAATAGATGCACTTGAAAAAGCAGAACTGAAAAAACCTTGGGTAGAAGAGGAAATTGAATTACTTAGTAAAGATGAATACCAAAAGGCTTATAAATATTTACAGAAAAAAGGCGAGTTTGACGACAACTCCTTTCAAGACTTTGAGAAAGAAACAAGAGTACTTGGGCGTATGATTGTCCGTAAAAAAATGAAGCCGCTTCGTAAAGGCGTTCAAACATTGCGTTTCATCAATTTCACAGGCATATATAAACAGCTCTTCACAGATGCATCATGGGTTCCTGGGGAAAAACCGAAAGAGTGGGATGACATTTGCTCATTAACAGTAAACATGCTTGATGAAGGAAAGCTATATTACGAGGATGCGACTCCATTTTTACTTTTAAAAGAATTAATTGAAGGCTTCCAAACGAACAGATCGATTAAACACGTACTCGTAGATGAAGCGCAAGATTACTCTCCGTTCCAGTTCGAGTTTTTAAAACGTCTCTTCCCTGCTGCAAGAATGACGGTACTCGGAGACTTTAACCAAGCGATATTTGCCCATGCGAGTGAAACGGTGAATTTCGATACACTTACGAATTTATACGGGCCAGACGAAACAAACGGCATTAACTTAACTCGTAGCTATCGCTCAACAAAACCGATTATTGAATTTACACGTGCTCTCGTACCGGAAGGGAAGAACATTCACGCCTTTGAACGTGACGGCGCGAAACCTACAGTGACGAAAGTAGCTAATCACAACGAACTACACGAACATATTACTGCTAAAGTTGCTGCACTACAAACAGAGCAGCACAATACGATCGCAATCATCTGTAAATCCGCAGCTGAAAGCGCCGCTGCCTATGAGGAACTTAGTAGCATTGAAGATATTAAACTTGTGAAGAGCACCTCTGCTGAATACGAACAAGGCGTTGTTATTATCCCTGCTTATTTAGCGAAAGGCATTGAATTTGATGCCGTTATTATTTACGATGCTTCTAAAGATGTGTACAGCGATGAGAGCGTTCGTAGATTGTTCTACACTGCTTGTACGCGAGCGATGCATGAATTGCACCTTTATAGCGTTGGCGAGATTAGTCCTTTTGTGCTTGGGGCTGATTCGGATAGTTTTGAACTTATAACGAAAACACCTTGATAATCATCAAGGTGTTTTTCTCATTCTAAAAGGAATATCTTTACGTCGATATACACTTAACACAATTCCCATTATAAATGCATGAAACAGAGTTGGTATCAATCCGTAGCTAATAAAAGGTAATGGTATAGAAACACGTGGTAATATCCCGAGGGTCATGCCAACGTTACAAATAAAATGGATTACAAAAAGAGTCACTCCGCCAACGAGAAGCAATTTACCATAACCATCATTTATTTTATAAGCTATGTTCATTATTCTTACTGCAAAAAGAGAAAGAATCACGACAAGAACTAGCGCAAGTACATATCCATAATAGTAAGTCAAACTTGCAAATACAAAATCAGTATGGGCAGCACGGATAGACTTTATATTTTCATATGTACCGAACCAACCTGCTGAAGACATCGCCTCTTTTAAACGTAAATACCATAGATCATGCTCTGGGTTTAACATTCCTAAAACTCTGGCCATACGGTATTCTTTTACAGCAGACCAGGAAAGTAGATCCCTAATAATCAATGGTACAATAGGTAAAATCGTAATGAGCCATGCCGTTTTCTTTCCTAACTTACTCCACCAAAGCATAACAAATACCATCGTAATGTAGATGAAAACGGGTAAAAGAATTGATATAGTTGAAAATAAATATAAAGAAAATACGTACAACATGAGAAGATGTATAAACTTTAACCTACTATTATTGAAAAAAGAAGCCCAAGCTAGAAAGAAGAATGGTATCGTCATTAAACAGTCAATTTTGATGGGGCCAATTTTTATTATCGCTTCCCCAATCACGTAACCAGTCGGAAAACATTTTATAGCTAACAAGATAAGTATTCCAATTGTATAAAACAGCCACCCGAGTCTTTCTAGCTTCCGGTAATCAAGCAGCATCATCCCAACAGCTGTTGCAATGCCGAGAATTACAAAAATTACTTTGTTCATTAGTAAATCGTTCGTATGCCCAAGAGCGATTATTGGTAAAAACCCTAATCCCATAGCAGCTACTAATAAAATAAGTAAGAACCAATCCACCTTTGGCTTATGAAGTTTGTTAAGTTCCCGGCCAAGTTTAATCGGACTCCCCATTTGTTCAACAGCCTTATCTTCAGCAACTTCCTCACTTAATCCTTTATCCATCCACATATTCTTCGTCTGTTTCAAGTGAAAATCTATTTCCGTTGCTACTAAGTCCTTCGCTTCTTTTGATTTAATATGGTTCGTAACTTCTTTTAAAAAACGCTCTCCTTTTTTGTTCATTTTTTCTCACCCCTGTACTAAGCCTTTTAATATAAATCGTGCCTTCGTAGCATTCTTCTCTGCCTTTCGCAGCATCTTGTTTCCTTTATCATTTAATTGATAATATTTAGCTCCTGCGTGATCCCAGCTAGATTGGATAAAGCGATTCTGTTCTAAACGATGTAATAAAGTGTATAGAGACCCTTCATCACCTTCGAATTTTTGAATTCCTCTCCCTCTTAGCAACTGCATCAATTCATAACCTGATTTTTCATTCATAAGAAGTTGTAACACTGCTAAAAGGATATCTTCTTCCTTTTCAGACGATTGCTTAATTTTTTCGCGCACCTGCTTCTGGTGTTGATCAGAAAAACTCAAATGTTTAAACGTTGTGTTCTCCATTGATTTTCGCAAGCCTTGTAATCGATCTTCCATTTGATTATTCCTCCAATCCTTCCTTCAAAAGTTCCTTCGCTTTTTTTAGTCTCGTTTTTATCGTATTTTCCTTTACGTCTATTACCATAGCAATCTCTTTAATTGATAATTCTTCATAATAAAATAGATAAATGACTTCTCGATATTTTATCGGTAAATTCATTACTGCAGAAGCTAACCTACTATCCTCAGCATTTTGAATGACAGTTTGTTCGACACTATCATTTTGAATCCCAATATACGCAAATTCATCCTCTGTAACGATTACCTTTTTGTTATACCAACTTTTTATATAGTCCTTACATTGATTGATCGCAATTCTCCATAACCACGTTTTCACATTCGATTTCCCTTTGTATGTATGAAGAGATTTATAACATTTCACAAATATATCTTGCGTTACATCCTCCGCAACCTCTTTATTATTCACATATGAATACACAAGCTGTAGGACTTCTTGTCCATACTTGTTCATTATTTCGTCGATAAGGTCCTCCTTATCTTCTATTTCAAACGCTTCTATCGTTAATTCATCCACATCATTTCCTCCTTCCCATATATTAGACGACGCACTGTATGGAAAAGTTTTATAAATACATAAAAAAATACGGATGGTAATGTCCATACCGTTTTTTTATGTATATTTATTTACTTCTTGTCCCCTGACACTAATGCTCTGCTTAAAAACAGGAATTTTCATCCATATATCTTGTTCCCTATTTTAAAACATAATACAATTAAAATGTAACTTAATAAGCTATAACTAGTAGGTGTGGCAATCATCTCTTCCATTTTGAAAAAAGGGGGGAGGTGATAATATGATCGCGATGTTTGTAATTAAATTAGTGTATGGTATCCTAACCGGAGCTGGCGTTGTCATCGGTAGAAGATACGTCGGTCCGTGGCTAATTTCTGTATACAAAAAAGCGAGAACCACCCTGCTTCGTGGAAAAGGTAAGGGCGGTTCTCGGCTAAAACGTTAATGTAGTTGTCTTATAACCGCACCTACTACCACCACAATAGCAAGTTAGGTTACACAAGGCAGAAGTTTCTCAGGCTTCTGTCTTTTTTATTTTATGCAAAATTCACACTAAATACTCTATCATCATTGTAACACATTTTATTTATTCTTAGTCAAGAGAAAAACCACCTAAAGGGTTCCCCTTCAGGTGGTTCTCTATTTTACGCTAACACAGCTGCCTGTTCTTGTTGTTCTAGACTTTTTCTAGTTCAGCTGTGCCGCTCTCATCATTTATAGCACCAATAAAGACGGATTATGTACCCGCTTCATAACAGTAGGATTAAACAAGGAACAACACCTATTACGAATATAAAAAATCCTCTCACTACATAGTACCTATGTTTTCAGCGATACTCTATTACCATCAAATTAAATTTGTATAATTTAAACTACAGAATAGCGAGCTAATTTTCAAATATCTTCTTTCGCATAACCCTAAATTTATTATCCAGTTGCATTATGCTTATAAATAAAAGATATCCTACCGACGCACCGAGCATATTTATAGCAATCCGCCACACATCAAAAACATCAGACAAAGTTAGTAAATGTAATATCTCCCAAACAAGAAAGGTCATAACATACCACTTACGAGCTTTCTTATAGTTAGTCACTTTATTAATGAGCACTGGAACGAAAAATCCGAATGGAACTACTAATATTATATGTTGTAAAACGCTTAACCAATAAGTTGAGTTTCCCCAAGGACCTGGATGTGCAATAAAATCTTTAACTTGCCAAAGTGTTATTCCAAAAAGTTGTAATAACGTTTCTAAATCAGATATATGTAAAAATTGCTGCCAAAATTCAATGGGATGATAGACAGTCCCACCACCTGTCAAACTGCGAACAGAGTCAAATGTAGAAGTTGAAATAAACGTTCCTAAAAAGACAATAAAACAAATGATTATATAAGGAATACATAAAATTTTTGATAATACCTTTAATGGCCTAGGAACTTCGTATACCGATTTATTAATCTCTACGCCAATAACTTTTGATTCTCCAAAACTTTGAATCGCTTTATAAATCGCTTCTTTTTCATTCATACCTTGTTCCATATACTCTTCTTTCAAACTGTTCAAGTGATCATACATTTCTAGAAATAACTCATCCTGTTCAATATCACTAAGTTCTGAATAGGCTAAAATAGACTTAATATACTCGTCAAATTCACTCATAAATAACTCCTTTCTGACAAGCTTGAATTAATGCTGTTACACTCTCCCAAGAGTTCACTTTCTTCTGCAATTCTTTTTTCCCTTTATCTGTAATAGTATAGAATTTCCTTTTCATCCCATTCTCAGATTCATTCCAATAAGATTCAAGAAACTCCTTTTTCTCTAATCTCTTTAAAGCAGGATACAAAGTTCCCTGTCCCATACTATACAAATCTTCACTTGCATCCTTTAAACTTTGAGCTATTTCGTATCCGTATGTATCATGTTTTGCAATGATAGAAAGTAATAAAATATCTATACTTCCCTTCAAGATTTCTTTGTCCAACAATACCACCACCTTATATACATAGTATAACAACATATGTCGTTATGCAACATAGTTAGAAAAATACCCCATAAAAAAACCACCTAAAGGCTCCCCTTCAGGTGGTTCTCTATTTTATGCTAACGCAGCTGCCTGTTCTTGTTGATCTACAGGAATTACAGCATCTGTTAATGCTTTTTCTAGTTCAGCTGTATATTTCATTTGTTCTTCTTTGCTCCAGCCTAGTTTCGCAGCCATGTAGTTGATTACTGCTTCTTTCCACTCGTATACCCAGTGGATGTTGAAGAACACAGCGCCTCTGCGGCGTACGAAGAAGTCAACTGGTTTTGCTGTCATTTCGTAATCCATTGCGTATACAAGCGGGATTAGAACGTCTAGTGGCATGTTGTATTCTTTCGCTTCGTCTTTATGTTTTTTCGCTAAATCAAATAGTACGTCAACGTTAGAGCCGTAGAATTTCGCGAATTCTTCTGCTTGTGCTGTTGTTAAACCATATTTCGTACCTTCGCCAGCTTTTTTCGCAACGAATGCTGGGAATCCGTGTGAACCATCTACATGTCCACCAGAGATTGGCATATGTTTCGTGTCGCTCTTCGGATATGCGCTATGACCTTCTTTTTGTAGTAAGTTCGTTACATAGTCTACTACCATTTCAGCCATTTTGCGGTATCCAGTTAATTTACCACCTGCGATTGTAATTAAACCAGATTCAGAAGTCCAAATTTCATCTTTACGAGAAATTTCAGATGCGCTCTTACCTTCTTCATAAATTAACGGACGAACACCAGCCCAGCTTGATTCAATGTCTTTCTCTGTAATTTTCACGCTTGGGAACATGTAGTTAATCGCATTAATGATGTATGTGCGATCTTCTGTTGTCATTTGTGGTACAGCTGCGTCTTTATCATAGAACGTATCTGTTGTACCTACGTATGTTTTTCCTCCGCGAGGAATCGCGAACACCATACGTTTATCTGGTGTATCGAAGTAAATCGCTTGACCTAATGGGAAACGTTTTTGATCAATTACTAAGTGAACACCTTTTGATAACTGAAGTACTTTTCCTTTTTTCGAGTTATCTTTTTCACGAAGTGTATCTACCCAAGGGCCAGCTGCGTTTACAATTTTCTTACCGTAAACTTCGTATACTTCTCCGTCTAGTAAATCGATTACACGTACACCACATACTTTTCCATCTTTATATAAGAAACTGTCTACTTTTGCGTAGTTAACAGCTTTCGCACCATGCTCAATTGCTTCTTTCATTACTTCAATTGTAAGACGCGCATCATCTGTACGATATTCTACGTAGTAACCGCCGCCTTTTAATCCTTCTTTTTTTACAAGAGGCTCTTTGTTTAGCGTTTCTTCACGGTTAAACATCTTTCTGCGCTCGCTTCGTTTTACACCTGCTAAGAAGTCGTATACACGAAGACCAATTGATGTACTAAATGATCCGAACGTACCGCCTGTATGGA
This sequence comes from Bacillus sp. BF2-3, assembly GCF_008368795.1. Taxonomy (NCBI): domain Bacteria; kingdom Bacillati; phylum Bacillota; class Bacilli; order Caryophanales; family Bacillaceae; genus Bacillus; species Bacillus sp. BF2-3. Next base: position 151,457 of record NZ_QOSA01000020.1, on the reverse strand, counting down.
ACGGAAGTAACATCCACTCTGGTGTTGTTACATGGGGACCGTTCTCATATACGATCGCACGCTCTTTCCCCACCTCTGCTACCATTTTCACTTCAAGTTGTTTTAAATAACGTAGACCACCGTGTACAAGCTTCGTTGAACGACTTGATGTACCTGCTGCAAAGTCCTGCATTTCAAACACAATTGTTGATAACCCGCGTGTTGCTCCATCTAATGCAATACCAGAACCAGTAATACCTCCACCAATTACGATCACATCTAACTCTTGTTTATTTACTCCGTTTAATACGTCTTTACGTTGTTTACTTGAAAATTTCATGGTAATTCCTCCCTTTGATAACGAAAAAAGAGACCACAAACTCCGCTATAGATTTCGCCTCTATAGCGCGTTGTGGTCTCTCCAAATCTCCTACCGAATTATTAACTTGTCACCATTATAACACTGTTTATGATTATTTGAAAGCTTTTGTTGCTTCAATTGCTTTTTTCCATCCAGCATATAGCTCTTCGCTTGTTTTCGCTTCCATCGTTGGTTCAAAGCGTTTGTCCATATGCCACTGTTCTTTAATTTCATCTTGGTTTTTCCAATATCCAACCGCAAGACCAGCTAAGTATGCTGCACCTAGAGCCGTTGTTTCGTTGATTACTGGACGCTCTACAGGAACATCTAAAATATCACTTTGGAACTTCATTAAGAAGTTATTTTTAACTGCTCCGCCATCAACGCGTAATGTTTTCAGCTCAATACCTGAATCTGCTTCCATTGCGCATAATACATCTTTCGTTTGGTAAGCTAAAGATTCTAGCGTTGCACGAATGAAATGCTCTTTCGTCGTACCGCGCGTTACACCAAACATAGCGCCGCGTACTTCACTATCCCAATAAGGTGTTCCTAGTCCAACGAATGCTGGTACAACGTATACACCGTCAGTTGATTCAACGCGACTCGCATACACTTCACTCTCACTTGCATCTTTAAACATGCGCATTCCGTCACGTAACCATTGAATTGCAGAACCCGCTACGAAAATACTTCCTTCTAATGCGTAGTTTACTTTACCATCTATTCCCCATGCAATTGTTGTTAATAGACCGTGCTCAGAAGCTACTGCTTTTTCACCAGTGTTCATTAACATGAAACAACCAGTTCCGTAAGTATTTTTCGCCATACCTTCACCGAAACAAGCTTGTCCAAATAATGCTGCTTGTTGGTCACCAGCTACACCTGCAATCGGTACATTTTGGCCGAAGAAGTGATAATCAATTGTTTCTCCGTAAATTTCAGATGATGGACGCACTTCTGGAAGCATGCTCTTTGGTACTGTTAACATTTCTAGAAGCTCATCATCCCACTGTAAGTCGTGAATGTTAAACATTAACGTACGTGATGCGTTTGAGTAATCTGTTACGTGTGCTTTACCACCAGATAGTTTCCATACAAGCCACGAATCAATTGTTCCGAATAATAGATCGCCGTTTTCTGCTTTTTCTCTTGCACCTTCAACGTTATCTAAAATCCATTTTACTTTCGTACCAGAGAAGTATGCATCAATTAAAAGACCTGTTTTTTCGCGAACCATTTCGCTATAACCTTTTTCTTTTAACTCATCACAAATTTCAGCTGTTTGGCGAGATTGCCATACGATTGCGTTGTAAATTGGTTTACTAGTTGTTTTATCCCATACAACCGTTGTTTCACGTTGGTTCGTAATACCGATACCAGCGATTTGTTCTGGTTTTACATCCGCTTCGCTTAAGCAAGTTGCGATAACTGCTAAAATAGATCCCCAAATTTCTTGTGCATTATGCTCTACCCAGCCCGGCTTTGGAAAATGTTGTGTAAACTCTTTTTGAGCTGAATGAACAATTTCACCTTTTTTATTGAAAAGAATTGCGCGTGAGCTTGTTGTTCCTTGGTCTAATGAAAGAATATATTTTTTCATATCGGTTTCCCCCTTATGCTACTTTTCTACTATTTGTATTGCTTCCGCTTTTTTTACTTGTCATATAAGAGATTGCTAGTACAATCACAGTTGCGATAATCACATAAATAAGTGCTGAATTTTGTTTTCCTTCAAATACAACTTGATGGAATAAACCTGCAAGTGATCCACCTAAAATTGGACCAACTACTGGAATCCATGCATACTTCCAGTTTGAACCGCCTTTTCCTGCAATCGGAAGGAAGAAGTGTGCGATACGCGGACCTAAATCACGCGCTGGGTTAATTGCGTATCCTGTTGTCCCACCTAATGATAAACCAATACTTACAATTAAGAAACCTACGATAAATGGATTTAATCCATCTGCAAATTTATTTGCACCAATTGCTAATATACCAAATACTAAAACGAATGTTCCAATCATTTCACTTAAAAGGTTTGCAAATGTGTTCGGAATTGCTGGACCTGTTGCAAATACACCTAACTTTGTTCCTGGATCTTCTGTTTCTTTCCAGTGTGGTAAGTAATGTAAATATACGATAACTGCCCCGATAATTGCCCCAATCATTTGTGCTACGATATAACCTGGTACGTCACTCCATGGGAACGCTCCCTTAAATGCTAATCCTATCGTTAACGCTGGATTCAAATGTGCCCCACTAATTGATCCAACCGCATACGCTGCAACCGCTACTGCTAAGCCCCAGCCCATTGTAATAACAATCCAACCTGAATCTTTCGCAAACGATTTCTTTAAACTTACACCAGCACAAACGCCGCCACCAAGTACGATTAACAACGCAGTCCCTATTAACTCTCCTAAAAATGCTGACATAGTATCCCTCCACAATCAATTTAAACGCTTTCAAATGTGATAGAGGTAAAATGAATGGCCATTCGTTTTTGTCAAAAGAAAAAGACCCACAGCTTGCACGCTTCTATATAAATTTATATAGAAACAATGAAATGTGGATCTCTACTTTTCTCCGTCACGTTTATTAACTTGTCTATAATGTTAACCGCAAATGAAAGCGGTGTCAACGAAAAAATTCACATTTTCGTCACTTTTTTTGGTAATGTTTCCATAGTTCACGTTTTGATGTCGTAATTGCTGTCGCACCAGCATTTAATGCTCTTTCCACATCTTCTACAGTACGAATAAAACCACCTGCTAAAATCGGTACACCAGTACGCTCTTTCACTTCAGCGATAACATCCGTTAATGCTCCAGGAAGTACCTCAATATAATCCGGTTTCGTCTTATCTAAAAGATTGCAGCTCTTCTCCATCGCACTCGAATCGATTAAAAAGATGCGTTGTATTGCCACAACACCTTTTTGCTTCGCCTTCATAATAACACTCGCCTTTGTTGAAAGTAACCCGTACGGTCTAAACTCCTGACATAAATATTCCGTCGCATGCCCATCACTCTGCAAACCATGAATTAAATCCACATGTAAAAATACCTTTTTACAATATTGCTTCGCAAGTGATATAACACTCTTCAATTGGCCGACATGAATATCTAAAATAACGATATATTCATACGAACTATGTAATAGCTTTTCCAAATCTTTAATTTGCCTCACTGCCGGCAAAATTTTCTGTTCATGAAATTCCATTCTATACGTCCCCTTCTTTATGTCATCCTATCCTTTATAGTACACAATTTAAGTGAAAAGAACAGCTAGTGTCGGGGATTTCTTTCAAATCTTTCTCTTATCTATATATTTTCTTCAACTTATCAGAACCTATACCACCTATAATCATGAATACAAGGGGCAAAAGATTCATTACATATGGCGCATCTGCTACAATTGTAATACTTGCTCCAGCAAACTTATTTAGCATCCATACAACGATTTTTGCAATAAACAAAAATACTCCTATCATAAATAGACTATCAAAAAACACCTTCCATTTTGGATACGCCAATTGCTTACTATCTTCAATTATTTTCTGCGTCAATTCTTCATCACTCCTTAGCAGTTCATCAATTGTAATACCGAACAGATCACTTAAATGAATAATAATTTCAATGCTCGGATAGTTCTTTCCCGTCTCCCATTTCGAAACAGATTGCCTGCTCACATGAAGTTTTTCAGCCAAATCATTTTGCGACCAATTTCTTTTTTCCCTTTCTTCTTTTAAACGCTCACTAAAAATCATACTGTGTTTATCACCTCTCTATGCCCATTATGTTCAAATAAATGATGAAGAGTAAAGCGAGTTATTGTTGCATTTCCTGCACAACTTATACGTTACAGCTTATAATGGCGCTCTTTTATATGTATCTTCCCTATACTATGCTCCAATAATAATTTCCCGAACAATAATACAAGGGACGGATACTAATAAAGTGAAACTTTAATCAGCCCTCACTAATCGGGCTTTTACGGACAGCCCGCGCCCCACCTAACTTCTTTGATTCCGCTGAATTTTGAGGTGGGTCTTACTGCCCGGCAAATAGCGGGATAAAGACTAGATTAGGCATAAAAAATACGCCATCCCTTCTTATCAGTCTCCAGAAAGAATAACGCAAATTTTCATTTTTACTCATCACTTTTCGGACTATATGAAAACCCCGGATATTTCACAACAGGCCACTTCTCCTTACGCAGAGAATCCATTACTTGCGGGCCAACATGTATATTACTCTCCACTATTTCTTTAGGAGTCAGTGCCATCCATTGATTTAACGATACATCTTCAAAACGATTGCTTCTGAACATCTCTAAAAACCATAATGTTTCGGTACCTGTATTTTGAATATAATGCCCCGTCGCAAACGGTACATATCCGACATCGCCAGCTCTATAATCAAATGTACGAGCGGTACCATTTCCAAGAAACACAGTCATTCTCGCTTCCCCTGTAAGATAATATTGCCACTCATCATTATTCGGGTGCCAATGAAGCTCTCTCATTCCACCAGGCTCCACTTCAACGAGCGCCGCTGCGATTGTTTTTGAAATAGGAAAATTCGTAGAGTCGACAATTCGAACGCTCCCACCAGGAGTCTTAATCGGTTTTTGTTTTAAAAGTTCGTACTTGAACGTTAAAGGAACTTCTCCTTTCGGCGACTGAACTTCCTGACTCTCAAGCGAACCTGGTACCTCTCCCTGATAAATATACACTTGCTCTGAAGGAATGGAATGAAAAGCACTTTCCGGCACTCCGAAGTTAGCCGATAGCACTTCTTTCGGCGTATGCGCAAACCAATCAGAAATAGCTAAAGTAGATAAATCAGAAAAATGCCCATCATCGAAAACGAGCAAAAACTCACAATGTTCCAACCCTTGAATGGAATGCGGAATACCAGGAGGAAAATACCAAAGATCACCTGGTCCAACATCAGCAATAAAATTCCGTCCATTTTGATCTACAGCCGTTATGCGTGCCCGTCCTAAAAGCATATACGCCCATTCTGCTTCTTTATGCCAATGTAGTTCTCGTACTCCACCTGCCGTTAAACTCATATTTACTCCGGCAATCGTCGTCGAAACCGGTAGTTCCCGAGCAGTAATCTCCCGAGACCACCCGCCTTGTTTCAAAATCATAGAAGTGTCCGAGAATGAAAACTTCAAGTTAGGAACTAACCCTGCATCCGTTATAGGCGGAACAAGCATATTCGGATTTTGAATATCCCGCATAACATTACGAGGTCCAGAATCAATCGCACCTGCTCCGTCGCTGCGGATTGGTTGTGGCACATTCCTTCCTGCTTCATTAACAGTACGTTTCTTCATGATTACACTCCTTTTTCATCCGGTTATGAAGTAAAAATCCTCCATCATAGTGTATGAATTGGGCTTTAGATGGTTACAGTTACTATGGAGTTACATCATCTGCCTATCATTATCGTTTTGTTCATTTCTCAACTTATACTAGTATGCTTAGCGCTTAGGAAGACAAAAAAATAAACTAGAACTAACAAAAAACCCTGTAAAATTTATTACAGAGTTTTTCACCAATTATTTATTGTTTTACATATCGAATACGAACATTATCGTCCATTTGATAAATTTGTAATGTGTTTCCATAACTAATTCCTAACTCTTCACTTGCACCAACTGCACTTACAAATACCCCTTTAAATACTTTATTTTTAGTTAGTTTTACTACCGATACTCTTCGCTGCCTCTTCAAACAGTTTCGAACCTTCTTGTGCTTTACTTACTGATTGATGCATTTTACTTTCGTCTTCTTGGTCCAATGCATCAAAGAGAAGTTGAAAACAATCCGCATACAGTTCCATCGATTGCTTTATCTTCGCCTGTTCTCCCTGTAACTCAGGGGGCGCTTGTAAATTCTTCAGTTTCTTCGTTGTTGCCTTTGCTCCACCTAAACTTAGTTGTACTTCACTTTTCTTTTGTTTGTATGATTTTACGTCTGAATCTGCTATTCCTTCAATTAATTTCATTGTATCTTCAATTTGAGTAGCACTATTTATGATATCTGCCTTGTACCTTTCAACATCTGAACCAGTTACCTTACCAGGTGAAGAAGTTGAATTATTTGAAGAAGAACTTGGTTGACTACTTGATGAACTACTGTTTGTACCTTCACCTTTCGCTACAGATAAGCTATCCTCTTTCTTGCTATCAGTTGACTTACTCTCTTTTTCAGAAGCCTTATTTTCTTTCTCTACCTGTTGTGTTTCTTCTTTCTTTGGTTCATTAGCTTTCTTACCATCCGTTTCAATTGTAATACAACCGCTCAATAACATAACTGGTAATGCTAAACTTACTAATTTCTTTGCCTTCATGATTACTACTACCCCTTTAGTTGTAAAATTTAATGTGAAAAAGTTAATATACTTAATTAATAAATTTCCCCCGAGTAATTTATTAAAATCTACTACCCATAGATTTCCTGTATATTCATAATCTTTCCATATATAATATTTTACAAATAATTACATATTTGGTCAAAAGGATTTATGTAGTCCTTAAAAGAAAATTTTAATCACAAAGAAAAGAAGCTAACAATAAATTGTTAACTTCTCAGCTTAAGGAAAAATAGTATCTTTCCTTATCTTCTAATATCTAGGTTGTGATTGAATATTTGTAAGATGAACATCATACATATCAATGATTTCAAGAAATCTATCAGCTTCACGGAAAACATGGTCTGCTAATAATGGATGAATGATGCTCTTTATTTTACATTGCTCAATTAAATCACGTGCTGTTTTCTTAAAATCCCGAAGAGATGCAACTGACACGCGATTTTGATCTAAAAATTGATCTAAAAGAGGAGCTGTTTGGGATTGTGGTTTCATAGATTCTAAGTCAATTGCTTGATACATCAATTCATCAAAATCATTGCTAAAATTCCGTGCTGTATCTACAAGCTTTCTTTCTGATGGATCAAGAAGATGGCCAATAAATTTAGCATGGTCTGCCATAATCCTTAAAAAGAAAACATTTTCTTTAATAATAGCATCAGGAAGAGCATCTAATTTACCTTCATTTAATTGTATTAAACGTTTTCTAAAATAATCAGCTTCCCTACTTGTATGGTCAACTAAAAGTGGAAAGTTATTTTGTCCTGGCAATTTACATGTGAGAATTAATCCTAAAATTTTTCGTTTAAATCCCCAAATATTAGTTGCGGCTTGTTGTACTTCTGCATTAAACCTTTTGATTTGCTCAGGATCTGTTTCATTTGTATAGGAATGCGCTATTTGTTCAATATGTTCAAACAACCGATAAAATTGATTCGCCTCTTCAATTAATTGAGTATCCTCACATCTAAATCCCAATCGAAGAAAAAAAGAATGCTCCTTCATGATTCTAGACCAAAAACGAATTTCATTTAATGAACGCTCAACAAACATTACAGACGTAACGCCTGTATCAGGATGTAATGAAGTTTCATCCCTATGCATTGTTAATCCCCCCCAGTAAAATCCCCGCTAGTTCCATTCTTATGAGGAAAAATATATATAAATGCCATCAATAAAAGTTTATGATGACTCTCTTATACATGTAAAATTAAACTAATATAACCTTAGCTTGATGAACATATACTGCTCCCCCAGAAGAAAAAAGCTACCACCTAGATGTAAAATCCTACTAGGTGGTAGCCTTTCAAAATTTCTATTAAAGCAATACCGAATCTTTATCACTATCCTGATTACGTTTCTCGCGCTCTTCTTCTAAGCGCTTCATATACACTTCGCCTTCTTTTTCGATAAACTCATTATCCATATCTTGCTCTTTTTTCGAAGTATATAAAACCATGTAGCCACTTAGTACAATCCCGACAATTACAAGATAAACCCACCATGGTAAAGTTTCCAAATCACTTCATTCCTTTCCTTAGACAAGCCTTATTAGTTTCACTTTATGAGGAAAGAAGTGGATTTATGCTTAAAATTTTTATTGTGGATGCTTCGCGAAAAATGCTTGTACATATTCCATAAACTCAATTGGTTCCTGACGAAACGGTGCGTGGTATCCTTTTTCAATAATATGAAACGTACTATTTGCAAATAGCCCATGATACAGTTCACCATTTTTCCAAGAAACACTTTTATCATGTCGTCCCCATATAATTAAAGTCGGTACCTTAATTTTATCAGCTTCCATCGCAATGCGGCGCTCTCTCATTTTCGTAAGCTGATCATAATGCTCTTTATCATCACGACTATTTTTTACTTCATTTTTATTATACTTCGTAATCTCAGTTACAGTTTGTAAGTCCGTCGATAGCGGTGGTACTTCATAACTTTCTTTTTGTTGGAAAGACTCTATCCCTGTAGCATCCGCCAAGATGAGATGCGTGACTGCATCCGGATATAAATACGCTAAATTAAGGGACATCTCTCCGCCCATCGAATGGCCGAGCACCGCAAACTGATCGTATCCGAGCTTCTTCATTAACTTATAATATAAATTCACTTGCGCAGGAAACGAATACTGAAAATCAACCGGCTTAGAAGAACGCCCAAACCCTAAAATATCAACCGCAATAATCGTATGATCTCGCACTAGTTCCGGATAAATATCACTAAACCCATCAGAAGAACCACCAAACCCATGCAACATAAGTAAAGGAGGTTTTCCCTCACCAATTTGTTTAAAATAAATCGTCTGTCCATCAATTTGCGCCATACTCTCTTTCGTATTCAGCTTCATCATAACAGTATCTTTCACTTCTCCAACCTTCGCAATCGGCTTCTCAACGAAGTTACAAACAATTAACAAAACGAGCACAATACCGCTAATCATATAAAACTTAAACCTTTTCAAAGTTCCCGTCTCCTTTCTCTTGTTGCTATTTAAAAGTTTTTACATTTTTTGGTTGTTTTATGTTCTCTTTTTAATTGTAACCAAAACAGTTACAATTAAACTAAAAAAATATAACTCATTTCTATTACTAATGGTTATTATGTAACTATTATAGTTACATATTTAAAGTAAGTCAATTGTTTTACAACTAAAAAGAAAAAAGAGACCTCATTGTGAGATCCCTTTTTCTCTTTTAGCCACCATAATCACCATGTTCAGCTTTCATTAGTGTTGGACTTTTTTGATGATCTGTTGAACTATACACCCCTAAAGTCAGTGTAAATACTGTTACAATCCCTAATAATTTAATTACCACTTTTTTCATTTTAAAGCCCCCTTATCAAAAAGTTTTTCTCTTGCTTTTTTACTAAAATAAAAATACTTACTTGCCTCTTCCCAAAGGTTTTCTTCATAAAATTTTACTGCTAACTTTTCCTGATACTCCTGAGTATAATCATATAACTCTTCTCTTTCAAAATACGTAATTCCTCTAAGAATAATGTCCTCTAATTCTTCCGCTTTTACACCTTGATTTAATGCATTTAAAATTTCATAATGGTGTTGATATCCTTCAATTTTCGAATCTCTACAAATCTTCAATCCTTTTTCTATAAGCTTATTTGCAATCTCATGCTCTTTTAACTTGTAATGCTCTTTTGCTTTTACATAAAGAGCTTTATAATGTTGGGGAGATTTTTCTACTACTTCAGTAAGATAACGAATTGCCAATGCAGATAAATTTTGCGTAGAATACATCCATCCTAAATTATGACGAACCATAATAATAAATTTTTCTTCACCAATTTTTTGGAATTGATCCATAGCAGCTGTGAAATGCTCTTCAGCTAATTCCCATTCCTTTAAGTTCATACAGGCTAAGCCTAAAATATTATCACAAAAAGCTACATTTAATTCATATCCATCATGATTTAAATACATATCCTTTACCTTCGTTGCATGTTTAATAGATACCAAAGCTTGTTGTGTATCATAATGAAATGTAGCTAACTTATAATAAAATTCAGCCTTTTCTAATTGATCAGGAACATACTTCAAAAAACTTTCAGCCTTTTCGTAATGTTCTTTAGCGAGATGAAAATTTCCTAACTCACTAGCATGTATTGCTTTAAAAAAGTGATAATAATAAGTTAAAAAATTATCTGTTGGTTGATCAAACGAATCTATCTTGTTAAAACTCTCTTGAGATAAGCCTAGATTATCTATTAAATAGTTATATCGAAATTCTAGCAAATAATAATAAAGTAATAGATTTTGGTCCTGCAAACCTTCTCCAGTCTCTTTTTTTAGTTTAGTAAATTTAAAATCAATTTCTTGTTTTAGACGTTCTGCATTACTTATACGTCTAGATCTAATCTCTAGATACCATTCATTCAATAGCTGCGTCAGTTTTTCGTTTGTAGTAGATGTAATCATGAAACCCCTCCTAATCATTTGTTATGTACTCTTCTACAAATAATAACAGAAAATTCAAATATCTATTCCGATCATCCTACAAATAAATATTTCTCAATAATTAACTGACAATTCATTAATTATTTTATGAAGATTATCCACTTTGATAATTACCCAAATAAAAAAGCAAGCAGTTCCAGCACTCCGCTAAAACTACTTGCTCTCCTACTTACTATCTCTATTTTTACTCTTTAATAAATTCCTTCGTACTTCTCACTGTATCAATTGGACGAACTAATTTTTCAATTTCTTCACGTTTTGGCTCTAGGAATGGAGGTAAAGATAATTTTTCGCCAAGTGTTTCGTATGACTCATCTCCCATAAATCCTGGGCCGTCTGTTGCAAATTCAAATAAGATTTGTGGTGCAACTCTTGCGTATAATGATTCAAAGAAGTGACGGTTTACATAGCCAGATGAAGGAAGTCCTACGCTACTGATTCTCTCAATCCATTCTTCTAATACAGCGCGATCTTCTACGCGGAATGCAGCATGGTGCACTGTACCAAAACCTTGTTGTGCTTCAGGAAGAACTGTATTATGTTCTACGATGACAGAGGCACCGTTTCCGCCTTTGTTCACTTCAAATAAATAGAATTCTCCTTCTTGCGCAATCTCTTTAAATAATAAAACTTTTTCTAACACTTCTTTAAAGAAGCTAAAGTTTGCGATACGAATGAATACAGGTCCTAAACCAGTAATTGCGTATTCTAATGGTACTGGCCCGTTTTGCCATGGTGTACCTGATTCGATTCCTTTATCAAGTTCATCTGAGATTAATTGATAGTGTTGATCATCAAAGTCAACGAAAGAAAGAGTTTTCTTACCAAATTGCTCTTTAATTCCTGTATGTTCTACTTCAAGACGGTCAAAACGTTTTACCCAATATGCTAACGCTGCATCAGTTGGAACACGGAATGAAGTTTTTGAAATTTCATTTGTACCGTGTACTCCTTTCGGAACACCCGGGAAATCAAAAAATGTCATATCTGTTCCGGCACTACCTTTATCATCTGCAAAGAATAAATGATATGTTTGAATGTCATCTTGGTTTACTGTTTTTTTAACTAAACGCATTCCTAAAACGTGAGTGAAAAACTCATAGTTTTTTTCTGCACTACTTGTAATCGCTGTAACGTGGTGAATTCCTTTTAATTGGTTCATTTTATATTCCTCCAATGGGTTTCATTTATATGTTAAAGTTGTATATTTTCTTCTATTACTTCTCTTCAATCGGTGCTAAATTCGCTTCAATTTCTGCACGCTGATCTTCTAAGAACGGTGGTAAATCAAGTTTTTCTCCTAAATGTTCCACATCTCCATCAACTGTAAATCCTGGGCCATCTGTTGCAATTTCAAATAGGATTCCGTTTGATTCGCGGAAATATAAGCTTTTAAAATAGAAACGGTCGATGATTCCTGAAGAATGGAAGCCTCTTTGTTTCACCTGTTCTTCCCAATAAGCAAGCTCTGCATCGTTTTTCACGCGAATTGCTAAATGGTGAATGCTGCCTCGGCCCGGCTTTTCAGTAGGACCATCTAAATATTTCACAACGATTTCTCCAAAAGCCTCTCCTTTAATGGACTGGAAAATTGCTTCTTGATCATTTCGGCTAACCTCTGTATAACCGAATATCTCTGTAAGTGTACTCGCCATTTTATCAAGTCTACGCACTGTCAGTTCTACAGAACCCATTCCTTGAATTTGATGCTTTGCAGGAACTTCTGATTTCTCCCAAGTTTCCCAGTGCTCCACTTTTTCCCCGTTTGAAACGAGTAGTACTAAGCGAAGACCTTCAGCATCCTCAAATTGCAAAGCAGGACGATTTGCATATGTTGTCATTTCACTATGTTTCACATCAAATTTTTCAAAGCGTTCTTTCCAGTAATGCAAGCTATCCTCTGAAGGAACAAGTAATCCAATTCGAGTAATCGCATTCGTACCGCGATATGTTCTTCCTACTAATGGAATTTCAAAAAATGATAATTCCGTACCTGGACTTCCTGTTTTATCTCCATAAAATAAGTGGTACATTGACGGATCATCTTGGTTTACTGTCATTTTCACACGACGTAAGCCAAGCACGTTTTTATAAAAGTGATTATTTTCATTTGCATTTTTCGTAACCATTGAAATGTGATGATGCCCTTTAATTTCATACATTGGTTATTCCTCCGTTTCGTTTTACTAGTTAAGTGACAACTAAAAAAATAACATTTCCCACAACTAATATGGTTTTTAGCTTTTCAATTTATTCTTAATTATGTTTTTGTAAATTCATCTTAGTTTTTACTGTATAAGTTACTTTGTTTTTAATCGAAAACAACTGAGTGTATGTTTTTCATATGACTCAATCGCTTTCGTTACTATCACTTTACACCTCAAGTGATTAAAAAGCAAGTGATTTATCTCAAATTCGAGATATTTTTTTGTTAAATAACATTTAGGGTGTAAAATCATTAATTTCTGGATAGCGTCACATCACTATCAAGCTAAAGACTCAAAGCTCTCCATGCCCATCAAGCTACCAAGAATACACTACCCCAAAACGATAAAAATGAACTTCGTTGCTATAAAAGACAACTTTTTTGTTCCGAGGGAATTATAGAATTTTATATCTTTACAATTATTTATGGGGAGTTAATTCGTTTTTTTCAAGAATAAGTAATTTCTTAAATAGAAGTTCACGTACCTCTTCCTTATGATAATTAATTTTTGTTGATTGATAAGAAATTTAATGAATGATTATTCGAATATGCTTTCGTAAATGTTAAATGTAGTTTTTGGATAATGTTTGGTCAAGTTGATACTAATACCCTCGATAAACGAAAGAAAATTAAGAGTGTTCCGAGAAAAAGTAATTAAAAAACGCTCATTTACAGAAGAACATTATTCAAGTGAAGCCCTCTATAATTCAATTACAACTCCTTGAAAGTTTATGATACTATCCTGATCACACTTTTTATATTTAATGTTTTAAGGAAAAAAGCTATACTATAAGCGAAACTAAAAATCAGAAAGGAAATACCATAACATGGAAAACTATATGCTATTTATCCTTACAGCACTCCTTATTATAATGATGCCTGGTCCCGGTTTTGCTTTAGTTACAAAAAACACTATCTCTCATGGTAGAAATGGTGGGATAAAGACCGTCTTAGGAACGGTATCTGGAATGATGATTCATACAATAATGGCTACACTAGGACTCTCTGCTATCTTAATGAAATTTGCTATGCTATTTACATTAATAAAATATGCTGGGGCATTTTATTTAATTTATTTAGCTGTAAAGTCAATTAAAAGTGCCTTTTCTAAAAAAGAAGATATGTCAAGTTCAGTGGAAATAAACTTTAAGGATATTGGAACGGTTAAAAGTTTTAGACAAGGATTTACCACGGCAATCTTAAACCCAAAAACGGCTGTATTTTTCCTTAGTTTTCTACCCCAATTTATTGTGAGTAATCAAAGTCATTTCTTCCAATTTCTTTTGTTGGGATTCACATTTACGACTTTGACAGCAATATGGTATTTACTTTATATCTCTCTAATACGTCAATTAAGAACTTTTTTAAGAAAAGAAAAGGTGAACCGTACAATAGAGGGTATTACTGGCACAGTATTATTAGTATTTGGAGTTAGGCTATTTTTCCAAAAATAAATATGTAATAGAGAGCGTTTAAAACTTTCGGTTTTTCCAATAAATGAATCAATATAAAAAGTATGGCTTTCAAACAGTAAAAAAGTGAACAAACGGGTGTGTTTGTGGAATAAGCTTCAATAAAATAACCAAACTTTTTATAAAGAAATGAATCGATTATATTAAAATTGATATAAAGGCGTTATCCTTTCCTATGATTTCTCAGAAAGAATAACGCCTTGCTCTTTTTAGAGGGTATTTTGTCTAGTTAGCTTGATAGCGATGTGGTTCTATCCCTTATAAATGTTACAAAAACATTTATAATAGCTCTAACTTGCACAATGCTTCCCGTTAATATAATACGCTGATTCTGTGAAAACCGTAAATACAACCTCTACTTCTGGAAGTCCAAAATCCATTACATATGTAGTAATGGCCTTGGCAAATCGATTACGAATTTCCTGTCCACGCTCGAACCATTTCACTTCAATAAGAGGAAACGCTTCTATTTCTTGTCCATTGAATACATACGTAGAACTTGGTAGTTCCAACGTAAAATTATCCGTACCACACTCACAAATCTCTGCGAGCTCTTCTACTAATGGCTTGCTTATGTGTTTTAATTGTTCAGTAGTAATTCCACGAAACACAATATGCGGCATGTAAATCCCTCCTTTAGATAGTTTTATATTTGCCCACATCATAGCACAATTCTCCCACCTTTTAACAAAAATAGATGCTAAACAAGTTTCAACTCTTATTTTTAGGCCTGTTATACAGGCTGAAGCGATTCTAAGTATCTGCCATATTAAAGTTGATATGCTCCCATTCTAGTGGTGAGATATGTTTTAATCGTTCTTCGTTAACCCCATGCGTACTTCTTAACTATTTCATTTAATTTTTAATAAAGAAAACAGCCTCACTAAGCTTTTAAAACTTAATAAGGCCACTTTATTCACACTTTTAATTATGGAACGACGGCTTATAGAACGAACGATTATCAAGCGCAAAGACACGCTCTGTATATTCGCCTGGTTTTGTGCGTCCTAATGCGCGGTCCATCATGTTCATTTTTGCATCTAAGTTATCGATGTAATGCAGAATTTCTGCTTCTTTTACTAATGGTGGTTTTGGACTACCCCATTCTGCTTTTCCGTGGTGAGAAAGGACGATGTGTTGAAGAATTAATACTTCTTCTGCATCGATTTGCAATTCGTCTGCCGCTTTACCAATTTCGTTCACCATAATCGAAATGTGGCCTAGTAAATTTCCTTCTAACGTATACGTTGTAGAAATTGGGCCAGATAGTTCGATTACTTTACCAAGGTCATGTAAAATAACGCCTGCATATAGTAAGTCTTTATCTAACGATGGGTATAGATTTGAGATAGCTTTCGCTAAATCAAGCATTGATACGACGTGATAAGCTAGTCCAGATACGAACTCGTGATGGTTCTTTGTCGCTGCTGGATAGTCTAAAAATTCGTTTTGATGCTTATTTAATAAATGTCTTGTTAGACGTTGAATGTTCGGGTTTCTCATTTCAAATATGTATTGCGTAATTTTCTCAACCATATCTTCTTTTTTCACTGGTGCTTTTTCTACGAAGTCTGAGATGTCTGTTACTTCATTTTCATTCGCAACACGGATTTGTTTCACACGTAATTGAATACGTCCTTTGTAGTTTAAAATATCTCCAGCTACTTTCACGATTGTTTCCGCTACATATTGTTTCTCAACTTCTGGTGATACGTCCCATAACTTCGCTTCAATATCTCCACTTGGATCTTGTAAGATTACTGTTAAAAATGGCTTTCCATTGCTTGCGATACCTTTTGTCGCTGTTTTAATTAACAAGAAAATATCGACTTGTTCACCAACTTCATACTCTGCAATTTTCTTTTTCATTCGAATTCCTCCACCAAATCAGTTACTTTTAGTATAGCACACTACAACTCATTTTCTTTACGCATATGTGTTAATTTTATAATCTGTTTTTCTGTAAAATAGGCGAGTAAATGCGCATGACATGTAAAGAATATGACTTGTCTATCCTTTGCAATTTCCTTTATAAGTTCAATCGTTCGATTCGTCCTTACCGCATCAAAGTGCACGAAACTATCATCAATAATAAATGGGTAATCATGCTCAAATGTTTTTGCTAGTGCAAATCTCAGCGATAAATATAACTGCTCCGCTGTCGCTTGGCTTAGTTCATGACTGTAAAAACGCATACCATCGTTACGCTCTACAATAAACGGCTCTGACTCTGACGGTGAAAAGATTTTACTATATCGTCCGCCTGTTAAATAGACGAAATACTCTTCTGACTTTTGTAAAATACGAGGAAGATGTACTTCATGATAATATTGCTTCGTTTTCGTTAACACCGTTTTTGCGGCCGCATAAGCAGCCCACTTCTTCACTTGTTCACGCACTTGCGCTTTTTTCATTTCCCATTCATGCATTAAATCGCCGTACGTACTACCTTCTTCTAAATTCGCAATTTCCATACGATGTTTCGCAATACGCTCTGTCAGTTCTTTTTCTTGTGCCAGACAATTTTGCGCGACTGTTAGTTCTTGCTTTAATTTTTCATCATAACCGTCAACTTCATAATGTTCAGCTAATGATAAACTCGTTAAACGTTGTTCTAACAGATCAATTTGTGGTAATAAACGCTCCACTTGTTTCTCTGCATCTTCACGGTTTTCCGCTAGTTTACCCGCTTCTAAAAACATCTCTTCATCTGTAGACGCTGCAATATGCCATAAACCATCTCGTTCTATTAGTAATTTCTTTAATTGTTCTTGCATAAACTCATATTCTTCTTGCCATTCCGCCAGTTTTTCTTTTAACTGCTTACAAGTTTGGCGCTTCTCTTTCTCATTTTGCATACGGCTTTGTGCCTCGTGTAGCTTACTATACTCCGCACTACCGATAACAGTTTCTAGTTTATGTTCAAATTGCGAAATCATTTCATATAATGAAGATTTTCGCGTGCCTTGTTTCTCTAATTCACGATATAATTGCTGCATTTTTTCAATACGCTCAAACGCCGGCAATATGTGTGCATACGTATAAAATTCAGGAAACATATAGCGCGCTTTATATGCATCGACTTGTTCTCCCGCCTGGAACGTTTCTCTCTCCCATTCCTCATACGATGAAACGACTTTATCATACGCTCGTTCCAACTGCTGTAACTTATAAGACTCGCGCTCAAATAATTTACGTATCTCTTCATCTTTTTCTAACTGATAGCGAACAGACATCGCTTCTTCACTTTGTCTCCCGCCGGCACTTTGCTGAAGTGTAAGGAGCTCTTCTTGTAATCCACTTGACGGATCTTTATATAAAATGAGGGCAAGAACAATCCCTACAAAAACAATGACACTAATAAATAAGAGCGGGCGATTGTCTATAAATAAGCTCGTGAATAAAACGACTGTGTTAATAAGAAGTAACAGAAGACAAACTCTTTGCCACTGCTTTTTCTTTTGCTTAGCTGCTCCTGCTTTTTCCTCATACTTGCGCTTCATTCTCTCTGCGCCCATACCGATAAACGCCGCATCTTGGAACGATTTCTCTTTCTCAACTAACACATTTCTCTCTTCATCCACTAACATTTGTTTCTTAATCTGTCTTATATTTTCTTCTTGTTCTTCTAATTGCTCTTGCGCTACTTTAAAACGATCATCGAGCTGTGCTTTTTGCGTTTCTAATTCGCGCGCCTTTTGCACTGTTTGCGTAATTAACTCTTTCGTTGCCAAACTCATATCAAATGAAAGAACTGTTTCCTTTTCAAAAGTAGTACCAATTTGCTGTTCTAGTTCTGCGATTTCTTCTTTTATATTCGTAATATTCCCGCTCATATCACGCATTTCTTGGCGTGCATTTTCGTAAGACATATGCTGCATACGAAGTTCTTCTACATAACTTTCTTTTTGTAAAAACTCTTCATCTATTTGAATCGAGGCAATTTCCGATTGCACTGTCTCAATTTTCTTGTGGAGCGAATCAACTTGTAATTGAAGCGGCTCCATCTTCGCCTTCATTGCTTCATAACGCGCTATTCCGTTTACAGGAAACTGTCCGCTCTCGTTCTCTAACACTTTCTCATGCGCACGTTTTTCAATAACGAGTGGCTCAAGCGCTGCTAATATTTCATAATCTTGCTTTCGCTTTTCTGCACTCTCTTTCTCCACGCGAACAGAAGCAAGCTTCTCTTCACTTTCTTTTAACTGCTCTACTTGTTTTTCATACGTGCCAATTTTTCCTTGCCACTCTTTCATCTTCTCTTCAAGTTTCTTCATCTCTTGCAGTGACACGTTAATTTCTGGTTTACGACCACTCGGCTTGAAGCGCTGGTCCATTTCTTTTTCTAGCTTTTTATCTAACTGCAATAGCGCATCACTTCCGACTGCACTTGCCGAAAATAAATAATTGCCAATATCCGCTTCGCCAAGCTGATGAATATTTTGAAGGCCATGCATATCAAATGAAAAGACAGATTCAAATAAACTTTCATTCATCCCGCTTAATATATCGTTTAAAATTTCTTCTCCGCCCGTTTTCCCGTCTTCAAAATAAATGGTCACCTCGCCAGCTGCCGTCTTTGGCAATCGCTCAATTTTCAAACGACCGTACTGCTCTGTTTGCACAGTCATCGCACCGCCATACTTACCACCTTCTTTCGGCTCATAACGGCGCTGTCCTCTCGTCGGAAAACCGAATAAAATACTTTTCATAAATGAGCGAATTGTCGATTTCCCCGCTTCATTTTCACCGTATAACACCGTCAGCAATGAAAGATCCATTTCCACATTTTCTAATTTTCCGTACCCATAAATATGGAGTTTTTCAATTCTCATTTTTTATCCCTCTCTTGCTGGAATAATTGCTCTAAAATAATATTTTCTGCTTCCTTTTGAATCTCTTTCTTCTCTTCTTCTGTAAAAGATTCAATACTATTACGCGCTACAGGAGATGTCCAAATGGTGCGCAATACGCCGTCCATATTGCTAAAAGCTTCTAACTCCTTTAGCACACTACCGACGAAATGATTTTCCGCTTTCAAACGTTCGATTTCCGCAAAAGAAACCGTCTCATTTTTCCACTTCATCGCATATACAAAATCTTTTCGCTCTTCGCCAGATGCTAAAATGTGAAAAATCTCTTCCACGCGCTTTTCGTCACGCAAATAAGGTGAAAGTGGACCTTGTCCTGTGAATACGACAGTTAATAGCGTACCTTCCTCTTCTCTTCGGCATTCATTCATCGCAGTAGATAGGCTCGTCATAAGTTCATCAACAGTTTCAAGTCTATCAATACAAACTTCGATTTCATCCCATACAACATCTGCCGTATGGAAAAATGAACACTGCGTTCCTTGTTTCGTAAGTTCAATAAGGTACGCACCCTTCTCGCCTGTTTCCTTACGATGACGACCTTGTATGTTCCCTGGATAAATAATGCATGGTTCTTCTGATAAAATTTCACGTTTATGTATATGGCCAAGAGCCCAATAGTCAAACTGTTTTTCTTTCAACTCACGCATTTGAAACGGTGCATAGCGATTATGCTCTGCATCTCCTTCCACACTTCCGTGAAGCATGCCAATATGAAAAGGCGCATCACTCATTTTCGTATACTGCGCTGTCATATTATCCGTTACCGCTTGCTGCAAATAACTAAACCCATAAATAGAAGCTAATAGCTCACCATTTTTATAAAATGATTTCTCTTCTACATAAGGCTCAGTAAATACATGAACATTTTCCGGAAACTCAATTGCTGCCCAGCTTCCCCCTAAATGATCATGGTTACCGTGAATAATAAAAACAGGGATATCGTACTGCGAAAGTCTCTTCATTTGCTCACGCACAAACACTTGCGCCCTCAAACTTCTCGTCTCCGCATCATACAAATCCCCAGCTAGTAATACGAAATCAACGCGCTCTTGAATCGCTTTATCAACAATACGCTCAAATGATTCAAACGTACTTTGCTTCATTCTCTCCCAAACAGACTGCGCAACATTCATCTCCATCCCTTTAAACGGACTATCCAAATGCAAATCAGCCGCATGTATAAACTTTACTTGTTTCACAAATAACGATCCTTTCTATCTTTCAAAAGTTTCATTTTATTAAAATTAAAATCGCTGAAAACTAATACTCATCGAGAATAAAAATATTCTCGATGAGTAAAGTTTCATTCTATTTTACCACGCAATGTCATATATTTCTTTGCATATTGTAGCGTTTTATGTCAAAATAATTATAAGATTCTGATTTTAATTATTGGAGGGAATTTTCATGGGAGTATACGTTCTAACAGTCTTTGAAAAAGATGGTTCAAAAGCATTAGACGAATCATTCGAGGCGGCAACTGAAAAAGAAGCAAAAGCAAAAGGTGAATCTATCTTACAAGAAAAAGGATTGTATGAAAAAACACATCGCTGTACATCTACTGCAGGTAAGCTCGTTTTATTCCAGCGCTAAAAAAAAGAAGCGTCATCCGCTTCTTTTTCACTCTACTATATCTTCGTCACACCACGTAAACACCACATCTAGAATGCGATTACCGATACGTACGCGTTTATTCCATTTTCCTGTTTGGATCTGATGTTGCAATTCAGCTTTCATCTTTTCCGTCCAGTCGTGAATCGTTTCACTACCGTCGTACGGATATACGCTCGGAAACTCTTTCTGCAGTAGATGCAAGCTCTCTGCATCAAAATGAAAATGGAAGAAGTAGTTTGCTGTAAGCGATGGTTCTTGCAATCGTAAAAAATGATCATCAATTTGCTTTCTATTTCTATAGAAAGTAAAGATATTCACTTTACCGCTAGTAATTTGGTCAATTTGAATTTCGTGCTTCTCTATAATCACGTCTTGTCCACCTCGTTGTATACTATCTTTAGTATATATGTCTTTTGCAACAAAGTTAACCATTTTCGCGCGAAATTCATTTCCTTCATTATAATTCCTGTACCTCCATATGCAATCAGGATAAATAAAAACAAAGTTGAAGGGGAGCGATCACATGTATTTCGGAAGCAAAGGTTGGTATGTAAAAGAACTTAAAAAATTAGGTATCCGTACTTATGAAGGTAAAAAACTAGAATCTTATCGTACGCATGTGTTGTCTAGTTTACTTGAGAGAATGAAGAGAGCTTCGGCTTAATAGAATAGCAAGAAGTAAACCTGAATATTGGTAAATGATAAAAAACACCTCCTAAATTCGCATACTAAGTATGCAAATTAAATGGAGGTGTTTTAATTAGTCTCACTTTTTCAGGGGCGCTTCAGTTTTCATAAAATATTTTTTGTTTCCGCTGAAACGGATACGTTTTAATCTCAGCTGTATCTAAATCTTCATTGAATAAATGAATGGCTATAATTTGTCTACAATCGTAAGTATGGTAATAATATGTTCCAGACTCCATACACATTGCACTTGTATAGATCGTATTATCTAATATACCGTCTTCTGTTATTACTGCCCCCTTAGGAACCTCACAATTCGATAAAATATGAAAAATAGCCGATATACCCTCTTCTTCGTTCTCTATACCTTGAATGTTTTGTTTGCCATACGCTGCCCGTACAAATCTTGATGGCGGTGTGAAATCTCCAGGAAGTCCCATCGATCCTGAACCTTGGCCAAAAGCACTTAATGGTACATCGCCCCACTCCGTTGGCGCAAATGGCTGCGATTTAAGACCAATATATTGTCTTAAATTTTGTAAATGCCAACTAAACTCCGGACTATTAGTCATCACTCCTATTGGATTGTCATACACTTTTATTCCATCAGCTGTCGGCTCAAGTACAATACATTCTCCCGATTTATCTGCTAAAATCCAATGTAGCGGTGGAGTAACCCCTAAAATTGGTAATGGCACATCTATAAAGGCAATGCTATCAATAGATTTTCTTAATTCTTCAACAGAATTGAACTGCGTGAGGCTCCAAGTCACAAAATCAAATGGTGCTACATTCGTTTTATTGCTATCTACATGACTACTATAAGTAGCGAATCCTGGGAAATAGAGAGTTGCACATGTCATACCAGCTTCATTTACTCCGTCTGCCATCATGACCCTTCCTCCAAAATTAATTCCCATTCCGACAACAGCCTTTTTCGTTCGGATTGTTTCACCAGTTATATTGTTCCACTGATAACGCCGAGGAATAATTATTACTTCCTGATTCATATCTAATGTGAAATCCATTGTTCTCGCAAAAAGATGTTGGAAATTTTTAGTTTGTAACGTCAAACTAGTACACATGAAGAAATCCCCCCCATTTCATAGTTACATACACATTTTATAAAATTCTGATAAATACGTAAATTAAAATCTATTTTACTTACCATTGTACAAACCCTATTTATCATTAACAAAATAACCAACCAAACCAAAAATGCTATAATAAACTCAATCAAACTAAGGGGGAACATCTATCTTGCGTGGAAAACACATTCAATTTCATAAGTTTGGCAATCCAAAAGACGTATTACAAGTTGAATATAAAAATATAGAACCACTGAAAGATAATGAAGTTTTCGTCCGTATGCTAGTTAGACCGATTAATCCATCTGACTTAATTCCAATAACCGGAGCGTACGCTCATAGAATTCCGTTACCTAACATACCTGGTTATGAAGGTGTTGGTATTGTAGAAGATGTAGGAGCTTTTGTTTCTAGAGAGCTTATCGGTAAACGTGTGTTACCGTTACGCGGGGAAGGTACTTGGCAAGAATATGTGAAAACATCAGCTGACTTTGTAGTTCCTATTCCTGATTCCATCGATGATTTCACAGCGGCACAAATGTATATTAATCCTCTTACGGCGTGGGTTACATGTACAGAAACGCTAAACTTACAACGTAATGATGTTTTATTAGTGAATGCTTGTGGATCCGCAATTGGTCATCTTTTTGCGCAGTTATCACAAATTTTAAACTTCCGACTCATTGCCGTGACAAGAAATAGTAAACATACAGACGAATTACTTCAGCTTGGCGCTCATCATATAATTGATACTTCGACTGCCCCGCTTTATGAAACAGTTATGACATTAACAAACGGCAGAGGTGCAGACGCTGCGATTGATTCTATTGGGGGACCGGATGGAAATGAATTAGCTTTCTCCTTACGTCCCAATGGGCACTTTTTAACTATAGGACTTCTGTCGGGAATACAAGTAAACTGGGCAGAGATTGTCACGAAAGCAAAAGTGCACGCGAACATATTTCATTTACGACATTGGAATAAAGAAGTGTCACCATATAAATGGCAAGAGACGTTTCGTCATTTAATTCACTTAGTAGAAAATAAGCAATTACGTTTTATGAAAGTACATTCTACATATGACTTAGCGGATGTGAAAACGGCGGTTGATGTTGTGCAATCTGCGGAGAAAACGAAAGGGAAAGTTTTTTTGACGAGTTATTAAATACAATTGAAGTGGGCTTTTTGATTGACCTTTTAAATAGACTAGATAGTACGTTCAGGAATACCTAATTGTAAGTATCTGGTGTAATCATGTTAAAAGGTGAAAGGAGACGCTAACATGTGGTTACTTACGGCAATTGCGCCTGTTTTAATAGTCGGGGGAATTGTAGTCTATGTAATTGGAAGGCTTAAACATAAATATGACAACGGTACATTAGGTAAGAAAAAATCAAAAAAAGCTCAAGTTTTATTGGATAGTTTCATACCTGTAGGAATGCTCATTGGCTGTATAATCGGTTTGATTTTCGGCATATTTTTCCCGGATTATTCACTTCTTACAATGAGTTTAGGATCCGGAATCGGCTATTTATTGGGGTTTTTCGCCTATGAAATTTATAGCAAGACAGGAAATAACCTCTCATAATCCAAAAAGAATAAGCGGAACAGTACATAGTAGTCATATACAATATGTACTGTCCTTTATTTTTGTATCAACACTATCACCTTACCTTTCGCCTACTATACACCTTTTTTATTGATTTTCCTCTCCTCCACCTTTTGCATATTCGCTTTTTTATTTTCATTGGATCTATATCCAAAGTAAAGTAGCGCACATGTAATAATAGAACCTACAATGTATCCTAAAAAACATCCTAACCAAAACATAGTGTAACCGCCTCCATTCATAATAAATTTTATGTAATATAACTCTTTACATACTCCATCGTTTATTTCTATTAACTATACACTTTCTAAAATTATTCATACCACTCATTCTCTTCGTACCTCAAATAGCAATTTTATTATTTGTCATAAAATTAACACCTTCTTTAAATACAAAAACTTCCATTTACTTGCTTTTTCTTAAGAAATAATATACTACATTTGAAATAAGCGAGCTAGTACATCGGCCCTTCTCTATTTTAACTTTAGTCATGAACAAAAGAAAAATAAAAAACCCCCTCAAAGCATAAACTTCAAGGGGTGAGCCTGTTTTTTATTTACTTATATACGTACAGCTGTACCACTTACAGCAACCATTAACATTCCATCACGAACTACTTCGTAATCTACGTCAACACCAACGATAGCGTTCGCACCTTTTTGTTTTGCAAGTTCTTTCATTTCGTCCATTGCGATATCACGAGCTTCTTTTAGCTTACTTTCATAAGAACCAGCACGACCACCGACAACATCACGAACAGAAGCGAATAAATCGCGGACAATATTTGCACCCATAATAGCTTCACCATTTACAATATCGATATACTCAATAATTTCTTTACCTTGAATTCCAGACGTTGTTGTTACAATCATGACTGACACTCTCCTAATAAGTTGTAGTTTTAATTAGCTTTCTTATGTCTTTATTATGACATGGAACAAACAACTAATCTATTGAATTACCTTACAGGAATGTGACAGTTTTGTAAGAATGAAACGCGCATTATGTTTCATTTTAATAAAGCGCTTTAAAATTAGGATACATAAACGACTCTTTATTTTCTTTCCAGTCCTTTTCTACTTCTTTGAAAGTTGGTCGTCCTAATTTTTCATTGTTCTCATGTTTACGAAACCATTTCTTTACATACTTATCCCCATTTTTATTTTGAATCGTGCAAAGGAAACTATCGCTACTATCCTTTAATATTTTTACAATCACGAAAAGACACCTCTTTCCTTTTAAATAACAGAATAAAACTTGATCTTTTACTATAAGCCCTTCCTCTCTTATAGTCATACGACTCCTCGGCCGCGCCAAATTTGTAAGATCAAAAAACGATATTTACTTTGTTTACATTTTATTTAAAGAAATCAGAGTTATAAGCATGATGCTTATCAAATATTTTATAGATTTCTAACTTATCATCTAATTTTGCATCTACTAAAATTAATATATTTCCATCGTAAATATATTCTTCATACTTCTTAGCATGTTCTTCTGGAATTCCTAATCCTATAAATGCTCCTATTAAACTTCCAGCTCCTCCGCCAATACCAGCTCCGCCAATCGCTGCTGCGATCGGTCCCGCTGCTACGATTGGACCCATTCCAGAAACGGCAAGTATACCAAGACCTGTTAATAAACCACCGAGTCCACCTGCTACACCTCCTGCTACAAGCCCTGTTGCTGAAAAGATATCTGCTTTATGTGCAGTTTCGCTATTCACTTTTTCACCCGATTTTTCTTCCAGATGTTCAATTTCCTTCTGATCTTTTGCAATAGCTGAAATGTTATCTGCTGAGTATCCTTTTTCATTTAATTCATTAATAACGAGTGCCGCATCATCAATTGTTCTAAAAACACCTACTATTTTTCTATCTACATTCATAACTATTAACCTCCTAAAGTTTTATATAATGTATCTTTATTTTTCTTCATTTCTGTATACACTAATCTTCTTATTAACATAACCATTTACGAAAAAAGCGAATAGTATAAGCACTACAAGTGAACTACTTAACAAGTAAATTAAATCAAATGTAATATTAATCATCATTTCATTCATGTATACCAGGCTCCTTTTTATTTAAAGTAAAAGTATATTTTGATAGACTACTCTACTAAACATAGACATCTTACAATTCATCTTCAGTTAATCTCTTTGTAGTATATGTATACCCTTCCTAACCTTTTCTAAACGTAAAAAACTATAATTATATTTTTTCTTATTTATATGTTTAACATTTTTTTAAACGGGTATGTTTATATTGTTATGCTTACTATATGGAAAGGAATATTACGATGAACGCCATTCACTCTACTACTATTTCTTATAATGAAACACCTACAATAACGCAGATTCATCATTTTTATGCTTTAATGACAACATTTCAAACGAATGTATTTATAAGTAAACACGGAACACTTACTTCTATTAAAAACTTAAGCACTCTAGTATCCTTTTTCCTTACTGTAAAAAAGAGAGATCTTGTATTATTTATTTTTGAAGGAATAGATGCAAAAAGAGCTTTAAAAACACTCTTCCCTTCTTAGAATGTTTGTTATCCTCTATTCCCTCGTCTACTACCTTTCATATATGTTTTTATATTTCAAAATGATTTCCTCTATTAAAAAAGAACCCCCTAATACAATAGGGGGATTTCTAGTTTGACCTTATGAAAACTGATATAATATATATTACGTTTTTCATTCTTTAAAATAGAAAAGTTTTAATAACCTTGAAGGTAGGAATTTTTAATGAACTCGAAAGCAAAATTTAGTATTCGCTACAAAATTATGGCTGGTTATTTAGTTATCATTTTGTTCTTACTTGTTTCTTTCATTATGTTAAACAATGAGATTTCCAGCTTACAAAAATCTCGTAATTTTATTATTGATCACGATTTTAAAGTTCTCAATTTAACGAATCAAGTGGAGAAAGAGTTACTAACAATTGAAAATAAAGCGAAAGGGTTTATCATTTCTAATAACCCTACTTACGTGCAATCCCTTAACTCTGCGGAAAAGGATTACGAAAAACATTATCAAGATCTTTTTGCTTTATTAGAGGATAATCCCTCTCAGCAAGAAAAATTAAAACAGATTAACGAAAACATTACTAGTTGGATTAATAAAGAGATTCACCCACTCATTGCAAATAATAATAGTAATAATGTACAAACAATCGACACGACTCAAATTCAGTCATTACAATCACAGCTAACTAACTTCCGTAACACTGAGGAGCAACTAACGAAAAAAAGAGCTGCACAATTAGATACTGAAAATAATAAATTAGAGATTTGGTTATACAGTTTATTGTTCTTACTTTCTTGTATTTCTATTATCGTTTCACTCTATATTTCGAATGCCATTACAAAAACGATTAAAAATGTAATTCAAGCTATTAAATCCATTTCTTCTAAAGAAAAAATTACGGAAAGAATTCATGTAAATACACATGATGAAATAAAAGATCTTGCTCATACAACAAATCACCTACTAGACGAAATATCAAAAAGAGAGTGGTTACAAACTGAGCTTGCAGAATTAATTTTAATGTATCAAGGTGTATCTTCTATTGAGATGTTAGGTAAAAAAATTCTTAGTGGCATCATACAAAAAACGCAAACTTCTTGCGGTGCATTTTATGTACGTGAAGAATATGAAGAAACTGTCTACTATGTGAAAAAAGCTTCTTTCGCCGATCAAGGTGCTGATGTTGGAAAACAATCCATTAAAATGGGTGAAGGTTTCATTGGACAGTCTGCTTTAGAAAAGAAAAGTTTTATTCTGAGGGACATACCTGAAGAGTTTCGTTACGTTACTACTGGATTATTAGAAATACGTCCTAAAAATATACTAGTCATCCCTGTCTTATTTGAAGATGAAGTGATTGCAGTAATGGAGTTAGTAAGTGTAACTGAGATTTCAGATTTACATCAAGATTTAATTCACCAAACTGTTGATAATTTAGGTTTAACAATCCATAGTATTATGGGACGTATGCGAATTCAAACTCTTTTACATGAATCACAAGCAATGACAGAAGAGTTGCAAGTTCAATCAGAAGAATTGCAAACACAAGCGGAAGAACTACAAATGCAAGCCGAAGAATTACGAACAACGAATGAACAATTAGAGTCTAGAACTGAAGAGGCTGAGCAGAAGACAGCTGACTTACAAATTACTAAATTAGAATTAGAAGAAAAAGCAAGCGAGTTGTTACGCAGCTCAAAATACAAATCTGAGTTCTTAGCAAATATGTCACATGAATTACGCACACCATTAAATAGTATTTTACTATTATCTGAAATGTTAAGAGAAAATCATGATAACAATTTATCCGACGATGAGATTGAATTAGCAACTGTCATTCATTCATCAGGGAAAGACTTACTTACTTTAATTAATGACATACTAGATTTATCTAAAGTAGAAGCAGGCAAACTAGACATCATTTTTGAGGCAACGAACATAAGTGACATGGCAGCCAATATGCATCAAAACTTTTTACATATAGCTGCACAAAAAAATGTCGAATTTACTATTGAGGACAGTGATACGATTCCTGATCTGTTTTATACAGATGCAAAACGGATTGAGCAAATTATTAAAAACTTATTATCCAATGCATTTAAATTCACAGAAAAAGGATCCGTTTCTTTACATTTTGATTCGATAGAAACAACCAATTTAAGTCATGATATGCAGTCTATCAGTAAAGATTGGATTACAATTTCAGTAAAAGATACTGGTATTGGTATCGCTAAAGAACAGCATCAACTTATTTTCGAAGCCTTTCAACAGGCAGATGGAGCAACGATTCGAAAGTATGGTGGTACAGGATTAGGTTTATCTATTTGTAAAGAGTTTGCGAGATTATTAGGTGGTTGGATTACGTTAGAGAGTAATGTAGGAGAAGGTAGTACTTTCACCGTATATATTCCTAACCTTCCAAATGGATTACATGATATACAGTTATCCAATTTAGAAGTCGCAGCAACGATAGAAGATGTTATTCCTGCTAAAGTTGTTGAAGAAACTATCGTTACTCCAGAAACAAATAACGTCTTCCAAGAGAAAAACATTTTAATTGTCGATGATGATCATCGAAATATATTTGCGTTACAAAATGCATTAAAAAAACAAAATGCCAACATTATTACTGCCCAAAACGGCATAGAGTGTTTAGAAATACTAAAAAGCAATACAAATATTGACCTTATTTTAATGGATATTATGATGCCGAATATGGACGGTTATGAAACGATGGAAAATATCCGAATGAACTTAGGGCTAAATGAAATACCTATTATCGCATTAACTGCTAAAGCAATGCCAAATGATAAGGAAAAATGTTTATCTGCTGGCGCTTCAGATTATATAAGTAAACCATTAAATCTACATCAACTCTATTCGGTAATGAGTGTATGGTTAATAAAATAAGTGAGGTTTAGTTGGAGTGGAAAATAAGTATTATAATTTTGATCCATCAGTAGATACGGATGAGCGCACGAACTTAGAAATTGAATTACTATTGGAAGCGGTATTTAAACTATCAGGATTTGATTTTCGTCAATATGCTCGCACATCTATTTATAGAAGGATTTGTAATCGAATGCAGCTCTCTAATATCCCAACCATTTCAAAATTAATTGAAAAAGTAATTCACGAGGAAGGGGTTTTAGAACAGTTATTAAATGATTTCTCGATTAATGTAACTGAGATGTTCCGTAACCCTGCCTTTTTTAAAGCGCTAAGAGAGCATGTTATTCCTGAATTGAAAAAGCAACCTGAAATTAGAATTTGGCATGCTGGATGCGCAACTGGTGAAGAAGTATTATCAATGTCCATCTTACTTCACGAAGAAGGATTAAGTGAAAAGTCGGTTATTTACGCAACAGATATGAATACAAATGTGTTAGAAAAAGCAAAACAAGGTATCCTCCCGTTAAATAAAATGCAAACTTATACGAAAAACTATTTACAAGCTGGCGGTACACAAGCGTTTTCTAACTATTATTCAACAGATAATCGTTTTGCTTATTTTAATCCATCACTTTTACAAAACATTATTTTTGCACAGCATAATTTAGTAACCGATCAATCTTTTAACGAGTTTCATATTATACTTTGTCGTAACGTTTTAATTTACTTTACAAGCAAACTTCAAAATCAAGTGCAGCAACTATTTTATGAAAGCTTAGGTCACAATGGATTTCTATGTTTAGGAAATAAAGAAACTCTTCGTTTTTCAAATATAATGCCGCATTATACCCAATTTAATCCTAGTGAACAAATTTATCAAAAAATACAATAAAAAGCGTATGAAATCCTCTGTTTGGATTTCATACGCTTTTTATTTCGCATTCGTTTGTATCATAATGAGACACTTATATTCTGATTTCATACGCTTTTTATTTCGCATTCGTTTGTATCATAATGAGACACATATCATCTGATTGCGCTTTCTTTTGTTCTTCCTTGTAAAACCCTTCTATCTCGCCTTCTAAATCTCCCCATTTTCTTTCTGTAAAAGTACGTAATTTCTCTTCAGCCTCAAATTCATCATTTGCAATTGCTTCAAGAACACCATCTGTAAATAATACGATTTGAGCATTTTTCTCAAAAGGTATAACTGTCTTTTCAACTTTTATTTCATCAAAAAATCCTACCGCACAACTCCCGCGATCTAGTTCAACTACATTTGTTTCATCAACTAAAACATATCCAGAAGGATGCCCTGCATTGACATATTCAACTGTTCTATCTTCTGTATTAACAACTAAGTATATGGCCGTAAAATAATAGGGAATATTATCATTTTCATTATGTAAAAGGGTCATATATTTATTTAATTCTTTAATAACGAGTTCTGGATCAATTAAACATTTAATCGTTTCACGTAATACAGACGAAATAAACATACAAACTAATGAAGCAGATACACCATGTCCCATCACATCTAATAATATAATACCGTAGCGATTTTCATCGATTTTATACCAATAATACATATCTCCAGCTAGTTTAAATGAGGGCAAGTAACTTGCTTCAATTTTTATATGATCTTCTCTTAATGGGCTACTTAATAAGTTTCTTTGTACTTGCGTAGCTAAATCTAGTTCATTCCGAAGATTTTCTTCTTGCTCTTTATGCCAATTTAATTCCGATTTCAAGCGTAACGCTACACGCATACGTGCTAATAGTTCAACTTTATTTATAGGTTTCGTAATATAATCCATTGCCCCCATATCAAGAGCTTCGGCCAATTTATTTGCATCCTCTAAAGCTGTAACAAAAATAATAGGGATATCTTTAAACTTCTCCTCTTTTTGTAATCGCCTACAAACTTCAAGTCCATCAATTTCAGGCATCATAATATCTAATAATATTAAATCAATTTCATTATGCCTGGAAGAATCTTTTCCAAACTGTATGTATTCGAAGAGCTCTTGTGCAGAATTGAGCGATACAAGATCATGATATCCGGCTTGTTTTAAAATCTTCTCAATTACAAATATGTTAACCGGATTATCATCAACAATTAAAATGGACACAAGTTATTTCCCCTTTTCTTATTTAAAATGTAAATCTATTATCATTTTCTATTTTTCTAGTATTACATACTCAGTTACAAAATGAAAATTTCTTACTCAAACATATTTATACAACAAAAGAACAAACCCCTAGAAATAGGAATTTGTTCTTTCACTCTATAAATTTCTACTTTTAATTTAACACCATTGCTTTATCATTTAAAAGACGATCTAATTCTTCCATATGATTTGTTTCATCGGCAATCATATCTTCTAGTTTTACAACTAACTCTGTCATATTTAATTTCGCTGCCTGTTCTTTTCTCGTTTCATAACGCTTAATTGTTTCATATTCTGATTGTCTAGCGGATTCTAACATTTCTCTAACATCTTCTACTTGTTTCACTGGTAAAGGGATCGTAGTGGGGGTACCACCTAGCGTCTTAATTTTCTCCGCTAAATATAGGGCATGTCCTTGTTCATCACTAATTTCAGATTCAAAGAAAGGTTTTAACACTTGTCTATATATACCAGAAACTGTAGCTGCATTATGGTTATACATAATAATTGCTGAGTATTCTCCTGCTAAATCTTCATTCAATCCTTCGATTAGTTCTTTCACATCGTGTGACATTTTCATATCTCCTCCTATACTTAATAAGTACCCCTTTTCTCATGTTTTAAACATCATTATTTTAAATTTTTATGTATCTAAAAATGCGGCTTGCTTCAATTTACTTATCGCTTGTCTTTTAATACGAGAAACGTGCATTTGTGAAATACCTAACCGTTCCCCTGTATCTTTTTGATTTAAATTTTCTCCAAATATATAATGAATAACACTCTTTTCCGTATCATTTAATACGTTAAAAATATCCTTTAAAACGAGACGCCTTTCTGTCTCTTCATATCCTTGCTCTACTTCACCTACAGATTCAATTCTCGCTACCGAACTTCCATCAGATGAATTTTCAACTACATCATCTAAGGAAGATACTCGATAATTATTTTTCGCATCCATAATCTCTAGAACTTCCTCTTCCGATAGTCCTAAATGATTTGCGATTTCTATTATCCTCGGTGAACGTTGTAGGTGATCTGTTAGCTCCTCTATCGCAAGCTTAATTTTCCCGCCCAAATCTTTAATTCGCCTTGGAACGTGAATGCCCCAAGTTTTATCACGTAAATACTTCTTTATTTCGCCTACTATTGTAGGTATTGCAAAAGGCTCAAAGGCATTCCCTATCGAATAATCATACCTTCTTATTGCACCTAAGAGCCCTAACATGCCTACTTGTATAATATCCTCATGCATCGGTCCGCCTTTTGAATAGCGATATGCAATGGAATAGACAAGATTTTTATAATGCTCAACTAACCTTTCCTGCGCTTCATCACATTGGTTTTGTTGGAAGTCTGCAATTAGTTTAATAACGTCTTCTTTAGTAAGATTCGTAGGTTGAGATTGGATTTCCATCATTCTCCACCTGCTCTCTTTGTATATATTTTGTCATTAAAACTGTCATACCCTCATCATGCATGATTTGTATATCATCCATTAACGTATTAATTAAATATAAACCTAAACCATTTTCCGGCAAATGTTCTACTGGTTTACTAATATCATACGGACCAACTTTCCTTTTTAAGTTATTAAAATCAAAGCTAACCCCATTATCCGCAACCATAATTTCTAATCGATTTTCATATAGTCCAAAGACAATTGCAATTTCTCCAACGTCTTCTTTATATGCATGTTGTACAATATTTGTACATGCTTCACTAATAGCAATTTTCATATCTTCTATATCGTCATAAGCAAAGCCCATTCGATTCGCAACACCAGCCATTGTTAAACGAATAATAGCCACATATTCTGCCTTTGCAGGAATTTTCATTTCTATCTTTTCAAATCTCTCCATCATCCCTAGTCACCTTCTTTCTACTTTTTCAAAATCGGAATTCAAATTTAATATTTCTGTTAACCCTGTAATATCAAATAATCTTTTTAACCTTTTAGATACACCAATAAACTCTAGTTTTCCATCATTTTTCTTAACCGCTTTTAATAGCGCTATAAAAACACCTAAACCGGTGCTATCCATATAATCTACGTTATGAAAATCTACTACAATCTGAACCTCTTTTTCGCTTGCAATAGGCATAATCTTATTTTTTAAATCTGATGCCGTATATGCATCAATTTCACCATTAAGTTGTACCGTATAACCTCCATCATTTTGCAAAATATTTATTGCCAAATTCATCATTTCCGCCCCCTTATCTCGAACTTTTACTATTTAATTACCCATAAAAATTAGTTTTAAACATATTTTTTTATTTTCATTATAAATAAATTTTCTACACCTTTCTCGGCTTAACACTTAAATCGTACTAATAAATGTTTAAAACTTATAATTTTGTGTATGTATAATGTATAAACATTATTTTTAGGGGGATCTATCTATGGAAGAGCACAACTTTAAAAAGGGAGATTTCGTTCAATTTTCTTATCGACACGATCATGCTACAAAATTAGTTGGTTCCATTATTAACATACTAACGAATACAATTGTAGTTGATATAAGTAATAGCGAGGACTTATCTCATATAGAACCAAGGCAAGTCGTAAGAATAAATAATTGTAAAAAGGTAACGATGGCTTAATACATAATAGAAAGTGTAATGTTAATGAGTGGGGGGTTCTTCATCCTCCACTCATTCCTATGTAAAATACATAAAAAAGCATCCAAATTAGTTTAATTGGATGCTTTTTTATGTATTTTTATCAGTTCATTCACTTTATAGTTATATATATACATAATAGAAAGTGTAATGTTAATGAGTGGGGGGTTCTTCATCCTCCACTCATTCCTATGTAAAATACATAAAAAAGCATCCAAATTAGTGATGCTTTTTTATGTATTTTTATCAGTTCATTCACTTTATAGTTATATATAATAAACTTAAGATTACTATTCATTATCATACTTACGCTTTCCGTAGCATTCTAGAGAAGAATGTAACGATTAAAATAAAGACGATTGCACCTAATAACGCTGGAAGAACGAAAATGCCTCCCCATTCAGGACCCCAATGACCAAATAACGCACTACCTACCCAAGATCCAATTAATCCGGCAATCACATTACCAACTATACCTAAAGGAAAGTCTTTTCCCGTAATCATTCCAGCTAACGCACCAATAAGTCCACCTACAATACACGTAATAATAAGTCCCACAATTAAACCTCCTATATTCGTTTTATATTGGATTTATCAAGCTTTGGTATGTAACCAAAGCTTGATAAACATGTATTATTCTTTATTATCCAATCCATCACTTATCTTTTGTTTCACTTTTCCGACTTTTTCTTTTATCGTTCCCTTCGTCTTGTCCCACTTCCCTTCATTTTTCAACTTTCTATCTTCTGTAACTTCACCAATTCCTTCTTTTACTTGTCCCTTTGCCTTTTCCACTTTACCAGTAATTTGTTCTTTTAGTCCGCTCTCACTCATATTTCCCATCTCCTTTTCGTAATAGATTTATAGATTTACAGGATACAAATTTAAATAGAATACATGCATCTTCTTTCGTGTAACCATTCACCGACTCTTTCTAAATCTTTAACGAATAACAAGATCTTCCCTTCATCTAGCTTTTCTTCGTAGAAGTTTGCTTCTTCCTCATTAAGCCCTAACTCCTGCATCTTATTTCTTAACTGATCTCCCGTTTTTTGAAAGACATTAATAATGCTTGTCCCAAGTCCTTCCTCTTTTATTCCAATCGTGTTCACGTCTGCATTATCTGCGATTCTATCTGTCCTCTCTTTCTCATGTGTTAACACGTAAATATCTTTTTGTTCTATTCCTTTCTTCACTAGATCATTCGCCGCATTCATGACCTCTTTCTCCGTAATAAATTCATATACAAAAGGTTTACTATACTTCGTTTCCATCTTTAACTTCCTCCTTTAAAATGAATTATTTGTTATATTATATGTAGTACACCTATTTTCGAAATGTTAAACATAAAATATGAAAAAAATTATGTGAATTTTAATTTTAATAGAAAATGAACAACATCATTTACCACTTTAAAACATCTTCCCCTTACAATAACTACCTAAATTAACAGAAAATTGTTATAATTAATCTTAAGGAGGGATACTATGAAAAAAATCATATCTATATGCGCACTAACCGCTCTATCTTTCACTTTAATAGGTTGTACAAGCACCTCGGCTACAGATAAAGCTTCACAAGTTAAGCAAGAACATGCACAATATACCTTTCAATTAAACTCCGCAAATATTTCAGACATTGAAATACTGAAAACAACAAATCATACTACTTCCAAATCTCAAACAGATAATAAAGAAATGATAAAATCTATCGTTTCAGCCGTTCAAAATGGAACACCTAAAACTATCACTTTAGATCAAAAAAAGAGAGAATCTGCACATTCTACTATTAACGTTACATATAAAGATGACGCAAAAGAAGAATTTCTTGTTTGGGTTGATAATAAGGAACAAATTACAATTGCTAAAGATGAGAAGAAAGATAAGGTAGAAGATGTGATAGTAAATATTAAAGATGCTAAAATGATGAAGGATTTCTTTTAAAATTCTAGTTAACGTTAAAAAAAGAGTAGGATTACACCCTACTCTTTTGTTTAATCATGCTCAATAAATAGACCTTTATAAAATCTATTTAAGGTCTAATTTTGCTAAATCATGTTGTAAAACATTATTTCCTTCTTGTGGGTTAAATACGATTGCACTAAGACCAAAAACATTTGTAACAACATCTCTATCTTTCGGACGAATGATTCTTACTTCATAAGCAAAGAGTGCTGGAGGAAGAGCTGCTGAACGAAAAGTAACATATCGATTAGGTGGCAATGTTTGTGTTGAAGGGTCTATTAATGGTAACAATACCGGAGAACCCGATGACCAATCAAACATTTCAACTGTTACTCTACGAGTATCATCTGGATCAACATTCATAGCTTCAACAGTAAGAAATAACGTAGCGGAATGTCTACGTAATACACCCGTTGATAAAGTTTCATTATGATGTTCAAAGCATTTTTTTGGAGGGTGACCATAGCCATAACTCATACCAATTCCCCCCTTTCATTTACAATTAAGGACAAGTATTCCTTATAATATATAATGCTAGTATTCTTTTATTGAAAGGTATAAAAGCGGATTTCTATCTATATTTTTGGATATTTTATTTTTCATTTATTCGCTCTTAAATAATAAAGTGAAACTATATTCCAAACAATATCGCTATTGCAGCAAAGTAAAACAAACTGGACAACCTAGATTTCAAACTGTAAGATTAGATGTTGGTGAAATTGGGCAGCAAAGCATATATAGAAAATAGGTGTTAATGTTGAAAATCAATAAAAAATTTGAACCATTAATTTTTAATATCTTTATGATTTTAGGCATATCTAGCATTATCTCTTTCGTCATGGTTTCAATGAATGTTGGATATACAGCTTTATTTCTCAAATCATGGATAAAAACATGGGGAATTGCTTTCATACTTGCATTTTTAGCTTCTAAATTATTACCCTTTGTAGTTAAAAAGATAATGAAAATCTTCACTTTTGTTGAGAATGATGCTTAAGAATAAAGTGATGTACTGCGTAGGTTCATTCCAATTAAAAGAGTTTATTATCACAAAAACTTAACCTAGTAAAATGTTTCAAATAGAAGGAAGACACCTTAAAGGTTGTCTTTTCTTTATAAGTAAAAAAAGCCCGCCTATTTCCGTAGGCGGGCTTTATCTTTATTACACAATACGAAAGTATACTCTCTTTTTCACTGAAATTTTATGTAATTTTACATATTCATGAACATACATGTCTTGATGGACTTTATCTATATACTCATGACAGTAATCCATTGAAAATGTATCTTCTTGAAAGCAAAACTCTCTTTTAGAAAGAAAAAAAGACACCCTAAAGTTCATTCCTCCGACTTGAACCTCTTTAATTTTAATAATATGTATTGGACTCTTATCTAAAAAATAATCTAGTGTATTCCAATAAGAGAAAGATAATGATAAAATAAAAGTGCAACAAGATGTTGCTTAGTTTTTAAATTTTATGGGAATAACACAAAAGCTAGGTTTGGTCGCCAAGTTTTTTCATTCCTATCGGTCATGAAATACCCCGGTTGGTCGCTGGGGTATTTCTTTTTTATTAACGTATATATAGGTCTATTATGGACAAAATAAAATATAATCTTAGTAGAAGATAGAACACTGACATCTTTGCCGCTTCTAAATCACTTTGGTCTTGTGCGAAGAAAGGATGGTCAGTACTTTCAGCTCAGTGTTCGATCTACTTTAGTTTTTGAGTTGAGTGTTGCTAATCATAGCAGCACTTTTTTACATTCCAATTTGTTCTTTGATGAATTGAATTATATGTTTTACAAACTGGCTTTGCGTGAAGAAGTAATGAATATTTCTCAGTACTGTCGTCCACGATGCTAGATTACTTACGAAAGACTGGGATTCTGTCTTTTTGGTCGCCTTTTTTTTACGTTTTTTCATTCCTGTCCCTCCCTTCATAAGGGAAGGGCAAAGATGGCACATTTTACATTTTAAAGAGTTATATAGAAGAGGACAAGCTATTCATTAGCAAAATAAAGAAAAGACACCCTAAGGTGCCTTCCTCCGACTTGAACCACTTTAATTTTAATAATATGTATTAGACTCCCATCCAACTGTTATTTTTGTTTATTGAGAAATACAATAATTTATTTGTGCTGGTTGTCTGTATGGTCCATGCAGCGATTAACAAGAGGACAATAGCAGTGATGACACCTAAAAGTCATTGCTTGAGCTGATGGCTAGAAACATAAGCGTTACTGTGTATTTATGAAATTTCATTATAAGCAACCTCCTAGTGGAACTACACATTGGTAGAAAAATATATATACTTCTTTCTACTTGATAAGTTCTTATTTTAATCATATATAAAAGGAAATGAAACCGGCTATAACAATCAATGGAAGGATTACTGCGAGTTTATTTTTTAGAGGGACACGCTTGTCTGGGACGCCGGGGTGGATAACAAAAGCTAGTAAAACAATTACTCCAATAATACCTAAAAGTGTATGAATGATGATCATCCTCCTAAGTAATATTATTATTAAAATTATGTCACATTCAAATGTTTATAAAGTAAATATTTTACAATATAACCCAGATGTTGCATTTTTAAATTCAAAAAAGCTCCTCAAAGCATCAGCTTTAAGAGACCCCATCCTATCATCTTCTCTCTTCATACAATCGATTCGCTTTATACGAGCAAACGAAAAACATACATGTCGCAACGGGGATAAATGTCAAAAAAAGTCCTCTCATTAATGCAAATGGCGTTTCAAATAAGAATGACCATAGAAATGATACACCTTGCTTATCCCATAATCCTGGCGTCAAGTATAGTTCTTTCGGATTTACAAAGGCTCCTAAATTCATTGTATTACTATACATAAATAAAAATAATATTGGCAAATAACAGATCGCTAATTCTAGAAATGTTTTAGATAGACGCTTATACTTCCCTGCTCGTGACATTGGATCTGAAAAAATGTCATCTTCACTTTCCTCATTTACCTTTTTAAAATAGTACGTACCTGACCAACGATTACCAGCTATATGCTCCCAGCCACTATCTTCAAATAATGTACAGTAATTAATAAAGTCACTTTTTCTACTAAATACTCTATGGTCTATTTTAATCGTCGCATCTTCTGGTTCTGTATATCTAAATGTATAACCAAATGTAGTGCTTTCCAGTTGATAGCCTTTCCAAGCCATCTCTTCTAACCATTTTTCCTCTTTCTCAAAGTCTAAAAAGAATTTCAATCTCCACATCATCGTTTCCCCCTAACTATACGTGTAATAAACTCTTTGTAACCTCAATAATGTGCTGCATTCTCATAAAGTCTAAGTGCAATACTTCTTTCCCGCGTTCCGTAATGACATACACTTTTCTTCGTTTATCTTCACTTTTTACTGATTCTATTAACCCTTGTTTTAATAAATTTTCAACCGCACCATACAATGTACCCGCTGCGATTTTTACTTGATGATTACTCAGTTCCTCCACCTTTTGCATAATTAAATATCCATGAGCTGGCTCTAATAAAGCTAAAAGAACGTAATACGTTGTTTCCGTTAATGGTAAATTTTTATCTCTATTCATAAAGACCTCCAATGTCACGATAAATATATAGTCAAACTATATAGTTGAACTGTATAGTTTAATTTTATACAGTCAGACTGTATGTGTCAAATGTAGGAATAACTTTATAACCCAAAACAAAAACGCTATCTTTTAAAAGATAACGTTTTTGTTTTACCCTTGCTTATTCTTCGCCTTCATTTGCTCTTCATAAACAAACTTCGCGGTCATAAAGTCGTTAGAAAAATCTTTCAATGCATTCTTCATTACATTTAATTCTTCTTGTGATTTAATTTCAATACTGTTTAAGAAATCAAATGCTTTTGATTGTTCCTCCGCAACAAAGTTTTGTGTCATATAATCATCTTGGAAGTCTTTCTTCGCCTTTTCTTTTACTTTATTCATTGCCTCTGTTTTGTTTATGCTTTTCATTGGATTTTCGAATGCTCCAGTAGGTTGTTCTGGTTTTGGCTCTTCTTTCTTTTCCGGCTGTTGCGCTGGTGCTGGTTGTTGTGGTTCCTGCTTTGGTTGTTCTTGTTGAACCGGCTGCTGCGCTACTTGTTGCTCTTTTTTCGCTAACTCATCTTTTAACTTCTTCACTTGCTCATCAAGAGATTTTTTTTCAGTTTCTAACACACTCATATCACTTTTCAACTTTTGCGTTTCTTCAAAATGTTCATCTACTAATTTATTATATTCTTTCTCAGAGTACATTTTTTCACTAGTTGATGTCGTTTTCTCTTTCATAACAACTACATTAATAATTACAAATAAGGCTACAATTCCTATTAACGCACCGAAAATCTTCTTTTTGTTCATGATTAATCCTCCAAAATGTAAAATTTCAAAAATTATCATAACAGACCAATTCGCCTTCCCTTGTCATATTTTGTCGAATCAATACAATAAAAAAAAAGCATCTGAAACAGATGCTTTTTCTCATTCTTAATACGTAAACGTAATTGTTACTAAAGAATACCCTTCTTTCGCATTGTAAGGCTCCGCTTTATAAGAAACTCGATTTGCCCCTTGCGGATAATCGATTTCGCCAATTGCCTTCTTCACATCTTGCAGTGCACCATTCATTGATTGCTTGTATAGCACTTCAATTTTCTCTGGTTTTGCACTATAGCGTTGCTGCATTTTATTTTTTAATTCGGTATAGTTATTTGCGATATATTCATTTCCTAAATAGTTTAACTTTGTATCTTTTAATATTTGTTGATATGCAGGCGTTTTCGTACTACCTGCCGCAATTTTGTTTGTCAGTGTACTATAATAATTCGTTGTAGCTTGCGGGTAGTCTCCGCGGTTCCACTCATGGTTTCTTGCGATTTGTTCATCTGATAAATTGAAATACGAATACGTGACGCGGCCCTGCTCATCTGGCACTGGATCATCGAATGTTGTATCAAGGTGATACCATTTGTTTTCGATTTTCACTAAATTCCAAGCATGAGGTTGTCCGTCCCCAGTTCCTGTCACGAAATGATTTTCAATTCCTGCTTCTTTTAATAATTGATACGTTAATAGTGCGTAACCTTGGCAAACCGCAGAACGATTTACAAGTGCTTCATATGCTGTATAAGCTTTATAAGACGTATCATAAGAAACATGTTTTACTACGTAATCATGAATCGCCTTCACTTTTTCGTGATCATCCATTCCAACTTGAGTAATAGAAGAAACGATTGCTTTCGCTTGTTTCATGACATATTCCGTCTGTTCTTTCGTTTCACGATATGTAATCTTAAGCGTAAACGTATAATTTCCAGGTGATCCAGAAAGTCCATATGAAACATTCGATCTATTATTATTTGTATACTCATTTTTACTTGCAACTTCTTTATATGCGTTAAAAAGTGTATTCATCACTTCGTTTGTATTATTGTTTTTCGTTTTATATGGAAGTGTAATATTTGTCTCGTATGTATTAATACGCTTTTGTACTTCCTCTTTAAACGCTGTTAATAATGCAGCATCTCCTGTATCTTTCACATCGGCATTTTTATATTTTAAAGTTTTATATAAAAACTGCGCATACTGTTCACGTGTTACTGTGCCATACGGTTCAAAATTCCCGTTCCCTGTGCCATCTGCGATTCCATTTGACTGCACTGCACTAATTGCGTTTTCTGCCCAAAATGGATTTGGAACATCCTTAAAGGTATGTTTTTGTTTTGCCGCAAGATGGAAAGCATTTGTAAGAATTTGTGCCATTTCCGCACGACTCACAGAAGCTTTCGGTCTAAATTGGCCATTTTCATCACCTTTAAAAACTCCTAAATTCGTTAAAGTTAATACCTCTTCTGGAAACATTGTAGAACTTTGATTAATATCACCGTAAGGATTTTTAAACGTAGACCCATCCTTTAATACGTAACGAGTTCCATCATTACTAAACGAACCGCCTTGTTTATTCGGTACTAACACTCGATAAATTAAAGCCGCAACTTGCTCCCTTGTCGCAACATCTCCAAAACCAAATATCCCATTCCCATAACCGGAAATAATATTCTTACTGGCTAAATCTTTAATCGCAGGATATGACCAATGTGATGTCGGCACATCAGAAAAAACACCCACTTCAGCAGCTTTCACATCGCTGCCATTTGTATATAACAACGCACCACCAATAAGTGATAATGATGTAATTGATTTTAATAGTTTTGTATACATAATGTCTTCTCCCAATACGTTCTCTATTTTTGTTGGTTTATGTCGAAAAATCTAAAAATATGACAAAATATATTATACAATTAAAAGTTTTTGAGGGATATATTGAATTTTAAAATATGCAAAAATTCATATTGTTATAAGGATTCATAGTGATATTATGTTATTTTACTTGCGAATATATAAATAAAAAAACGCTCATCTGAGCGTTTCATCTATATACTTATTAGTTACTTTTTCTTCACTTAGAACTCTTCTTCGGTAATCATCCTTCGATCTAACAACTCTTTATACTTCAATATTTCTTCAGCCCCACAGCTCTCCATGCGTATATTGTATAACACTTGTTGTATTGACCTTTGATTGGTCCGTTGAAACATTTACTCCATTTAGAGATAATTCTATTGAATTTTTCACTACTAATCACAAAAATATCTTATAATCTCTATATAACAAATTAATGTATTAGGAGTAGATAAAATGCCAGTTACACTCGAACTTATTCTTTTCATTCTTATAGCAATTAGTGCTGTTGGCTATTTAATAAAAGAATTTCAAAAAACTAGGAAACGAACACTTGGAATTTCACTAGAATTTTTAGTTCTTTTCTGGTCAATATGGAGAATATCAACTATCATAATCTAATTTATAAAACATAAATTCCTTCGAATGAATTGAAACTCTAATCAGCGGGGTTATAGGATAAATTTACCGGTATTTTTACCACAACATTCATGTTAAAATCCCTTGTGAGTACGACATAACTCGACCTTATGAAGCTCCGTAGCTTTTATCGCGGAGCTTTTTTTATTAAAATTAACGCTTTTGTTCACTTTTTTGATACATTTACGAAACATTCATATGTTACGTTATATAAGTCCTTTTTTAAATCTTATTCATTCTAGCAAAAAGTCCTAGTCCCCCTAGGGCTTTTTTGCATTCAAACAATGAGTTGTATTTTTTCTCAATAATCGAAACTACTTAACGTGGTAAAATAATAATCAGACTGGAATTTAATACCATATTGCAATGGATCAAATCGCAAAAAGCAGCTTAGGGTGTCTTTCTTATAGAGAATCAGTTTAAAAACTAAAAATAAAAGAACCTCAATAAATGAGGTTCAAAAAATCTACTATTTTAAATTACCTTCGTAAAAAGCAACTCCATTTTGAACATGTTTTAAGTACCACGTAATCGTCCCACCACAAACATTTTCATTAAAACTATTAGCATATACTCCATTTGAGTAATAAAGAGTTCTTTTGAATTTACCATTAGAATACTCATAAGGAATTGAGCATGTTGCTTGCTTCGGAGAGCTCACAGCTTTTTGCGTATCAGCTGAAGCTGCACCAATTCCCCCTGTTAATGCAATACCTGTTGCTACTGCTCCTACTACTAATTTCTTGAACATAATAAATCCCCCTTTAATAGTTTTTATAGATTACAACTTAAATGTATCACTTTTGTAATTTATGTAAATGTCTTGAATATGTAGAAATATTTATTAAACTATTGGTAATATTAGGATTTTATTTTATCAAATGGATAATAGAGGGATTAGAAAAGCATGTAAAAATACAGATAAGTTTATATTAAATGAATGTGGTTCAAGTCGGCGAAAGGAACTTTTGGTGTCTTTTTTTGTACATAAAAAAATCTCAACATCTTATAGAAACGATAAGCCCTTTAAAACAATAATTGCAACTATATTAATTTTACATTACATTAAGGTTAGAGAATATCATACTAATAAAGTGTTAAATAGTAGGTGGGGAAAATGGAATTTAACGATTTGGGTATTACCATTAAAGAACTTAGAATTAAAAAAAATATATCACAATCCGACTTATGTCACGGAATATGTTCACAAAGTCAAATTAGTAAGATCGAAAAAGGTGTGATTTATCCATCTAGCATATTATTATATCAATTATCTGAAAGACTTGGTATTGATCCGAATAACATATTTGCACTAACTCAAAACAAAAGATTAAAATATGTAGAAAACGTAAAATACGTAATAAAAGATTGCTTAAAGCAAAAACAATATAAAGAACTTTATGAAATAGTAAAAAAAGAGAAAAACTTAAATAATTTTCAAACAAAAGATGAGAAACAATTTCTAATGTGGCATGAAGCAATTGCTATATTTATGGTGGATAAATCAATAAAAA
Source organism: Bacillus sp. BF2-3 (assembly GCF_008368795.1). NCBI lineage: Bacteria > Bacillati > Bacillota > Bacilli > Caryophanales > Bacillaceae > Bacillus > Bacillus sp. BF2-3. Next base: position 106,584 of record NZ_QOSA01000020.1, on the reverse strand, counting down.
CTGCTTTAGATTTTTTAAATAATGCATTAAAACTGACTTTAACTAATTCTGATTTTTTATCAGAAAGAGAAATAGATATTATGCAAACAATGGCTATATTTTATGCAGAAAATAAAGAATATGAAAAAAGTATTAATATATTCAAAAGATGTTTAACTAATTTTAATAAATTAGATTTTCCTAGAGATAAAGAAATTAAATTAAAACTCATGTTAAATTTAGCAAAATGTTTCGACTTCACATATCAACATGAAGAGGCAATAAAGTATATTGATAAGGGTATCAAATTAGCAATTAATCTAAATACTTTATACTTACTAGGTGAACTATTCTATTTAAAAGGTCAGTGTTTATTAAAAATGAAACAACATAATGTAGAAGATGTTATTTATAACTGGAAAAAAGCATTATTTATATTTGAACTAACAGAAAAAGAATATTATACAAAAATGCTACCAGATGAACTTATTGAAATACAAAATAAAAAACACTCATAATTTCGTAAAAACTACTTACAAAACCCACAGAAAAAATCCCTACAGCTTTTAAACTTAGATCGATAATATTAAAATTAATTTAAGTCGGCGAAAGGCACCTTTAGATGTCTTTTCTTTATTTTTACAAGGACCTGCTCAATTAATTCTTAAAAACATACTGAGAAACATTGTTTTATTTATCCCATTTTCATTCATGCTATATATAAAATTCTTTAATAAATCCACCTCAAACATACTTATATGCATAGGAGTATGTTTGAGGTGGAACTTCTTCAAATACTAGTTCCTTTTATAAACCGTTTTTTGATGTAGATGACATTATTCTCAATACAATAGAATGAATTATGGGAACATATTTAGCAATATATATCAAAAAACATATTAAAAAAACCCTTCACCTTAAGGTAGAAGGGATCCTCTAATTTCTATTTCAAACTACCCGAAATCTCCGTAAAGGTACCCCAAGCGCATGTGCACCTGCATCTGGATATCCTAAACTTCTTTCACCAACTACCGCTCCTCTGCCGAATGATCTTTCAACGATAGATTATATGCCTTGAAGTGCTGTTTGCAACATTTCAATTCAGATATACGACAGTAAAGAATACATTATCACAGTGTCAGCAAGCAAAAGTGTATTCTGCATTTCTGAAAACAGTAGATGGCAGATTATGACCTACTGAATCTGCTAAGAAAGAATATACAAGAACATCCTTAACATCCTCTCTATTTCCACTAATGATGATATCAAGGAAATCTTCTACTTGGAATTCTGGAGTAAACAACACAATCTTAGTTGTTCTGTTTGGTTCTAAAGAAACAAAAGTACGAGAGATTTCAACTAATTCATTTTGAGTTGGGAAAAAGGTGTTTCGACTTCTCTTAACAGTTACCGTTACATTACTAGTATGACAGCGTGAATCATTGTTTAACATAATGTTGAGAGCAGTTGGAATAATCCCATTTTCAGAAACTGGAACTCGAAACACTCCAGTAGATTTATGAGCCATATAATCACATCCTTCCAAAATAAAATATATTTACAATATATTAAATGCAAAAAACGTTCATTTTGATATGGACAAATTACATGATTAATATATCTATAATAACCCTCGGTATTACTAAGCCAATGTTTTAAAAGATTAACAAATATCGCGAGAACCAATCGAATGTATATTAAAAGTAAAAAGAATAAGTTGTCTAAAAGACCCCCTATTTTGAGCCAATAATGAGACATTATGTTAATCTTATATGTATAGTTGCACAAAATTGAGAAACTTAAGGAGACAGATAAATTTTATGAGAAAATTATCTATATTACTTACTTTCATTCTAGTATTAGTCAGTGTTACGGCTGCTTGCACACAAGATAAAACAGATAGTGCCGTTGAAAATGGTCCAATAGAAGAACCAACCGCAAAAAATGAAAATGAAGAATTAATAAATTTTGAAGAAAAAGAAGATATGAGCCGCTTGGAACAAGGTATTTTATTAGTTGGTGAGAGTGTTAAGGGAGGCTATTACTTGACCGCTGTTCAAAGTGCCTATTTAAATGCTAGCAACGATTCCGTAGTTGTTAATGTCTCTGTAAAAAATGTACGAGGTCAAACGATTGGACTATCAGAATTAAAATATAACTTAAAAGATGAAAAAGACGGAAAGATCTATAAAGGAAAGGTGCTTGATCAAAACCCTTCTGATATACAAGTTAAACCAAATGAAACGGTAGAATTGAAAATAGCTTTTGAAGTACCACGTACCGCAGATGAATATATGTTTTATATTGAAAGCTCTTTAGACCCTCTACAAACATACTGGAAAATTGATAAGCTGCAATCACAAACAAACTAAGTCTAAAATAAGCAAAAAGCAATGAAAAATTTAATATAGATACAAATGAATACTATATAAACGTAAGACCATCGATTTAATGAATCGTTGGTCTTTTTCAAAAAATGCCCCATTAAAAACTAAGAGATAAAAAAGAACTAATCTCGAGAAGAGATTAGCTCAATATATCCAAAGCTATTATGGTACATAGTTTTATGAGCAAACGTTATATAATGTTGTATGGGATACATAACCTGTCATCCCTTTATATGTAACTTTTAACCACTGTTTAGAATTACTGTAATGACCTTGAACATATTCACCAGTTACCCATGTTCCAGTAATTTTCGTACCATCATTAAATGTATGTAAGACAGGTGAATCGACAGTATAACCACTGCGCATCTTTGCACCATATACACCTACCGTACCTCCCTTTGCACAAGCTGCTACTACATTTTGATTTTCAGTAGCATTCGTAGCCGCGAAAGCAGAGCCGTTAAATGTAAATAAAGTAAATATAAAAGCTGTTAGTACTGTACAAATAGATAAACGACGTAACAAAATAAATTCCCCCTTTTTTTATAATTTACTTCTTCACAAATAATTATCTTAAATATTCTAACTATTTTCAATATATTAATGTTGAGAAATATTAGTTGTATTTTTGAAATAAGATTTTATCAAAAATAGTAACAAACTCATATTTTACTGAGAAAGAACCGAAAGAAGTCTTCTACATATCAACTATATAAAAATCCCTCCACCTTAAGGCAGAGGGACTTTCCAATTACTATTTCAAACTACCTGCAATCTCCGTAAAGATAACCCCAAGTGCATGTGCACCTGCATCTGGATATCCTAAGCTTCTTTCGCCAACTGTACCAGCGCGGCCCATGCGAGCTACGATTTCTTTCGTGTACTCTGCTCCTTTGACCGCTGCTTCTGCTCCTTTTTCAAAGGCAGTTTTTACGTCTACTTCGTTTGAGGCGCTATCTAACCAAGAGTCTACACATGGAGCAAGTGCGTCAACAAGTGTTTTGTCACCAACTACTGCTCCTCTGCCGAATGATCTTTCACCGATCAATTGGATGCCTTGCAATGCTGCTTGCAGCATTTCAGCGAATTCTTTCACTGTTAACTCACGCTTCTCGGCTGCTGCTTTACTAGCTGCGCGGAATGCACCGCCCCAAATTGGACCAGATGCGCCGCCGCAATGTTCCATAATAATCATCGAACAGCCGTCAAGGAATGATCCGATCGTTACGTTTTCTTGTTCTACAATAGAGTGCCACTCACGTTTTAATTGCTTAAATCCTTTTGCCACACTCATTCCGAAGTCGCCATCACCAGCATGCGTATCTAGCTCACAGAACGGTACTTCATTTTTAATAATAATATCGCTCATTTTATCAACGAGATAAATCATGTTGTTTAATGTAATAACATTATCTTTAATAACAGCGTGCTCTTCCGCAGTTTCTAGTTCAAATGAAACTTCCTTCTCTTCTGTCTCTTCAAGTACATTTACGTACTCTACACTTTCAACTGGACCGTCTACTTTAAACGCTGGTGTATTACATTCTTTTGATAGTAATGTTTTTAGCTCTTCATCTAACTTCATTACCGTTAAAGACATACCAGCCATATCAATACTTGTCATATAGTTACCGACGAATACTCTATTAATTTTAATGTTTCTTGCAGCTAGTTCTCTCGTAACTGCGTTGTTAAATAAGTAAAGTTCTTGCAGTGGTGTTCCGCCAAAACCGTTAACTAGAATTGCGATTTCCTCGCCATCTTTTACTCCTAAATCTTTTACAAGGTCATTTGTCATACGGTTCGCTAGTTCATCTGCTGACAGCATTTTTTCACGCTTAATTCCTGGTTCGCCGTGAATACCTACACCGTATTCCATTTCATCTTCCGCAAGTGTGAAAGTAGGTGATCCACTCGCTGGAACTGTACAAGACGTTAATGCTAAACCGATTGTGCGCACGTTAGCCGCTGCTTTTTCTGCTACAGCTTTCACCGCTCCTAAATCCATACCTGCTTCCGCTGCTGCGCCGGCAATTTTATGAACTAAAATAACGCCCGCAACGCCGCGGCGTCCTACTGTGTACAGGCTATCTTCTACCGCAATATCATCGTCCACCTTTACGTAGTCGACTTCAATTCCATCTTCCGTCGCTAAATGCGCACCGTTTTTGAAATTCATAATATCGCCGCTATAATTTTTAATAATTAATAACGTACCTTTTTTACTAGCTGTCTCTTTAATCGCTTGGTATACCTGAATTTGTGAAGGTGACGCAAACACATCTCCGCACACTGCCGCATCTAACATTCCTTTTCCGACTAATCCTGCATGTGCCGGCTCGTGACCACTACCGCCTCCACTAATTAACGTTACTTTATTTTCGTTCATTTCTTTCTTCTTAATCACTTTATATTTTTTCAAAAGCTCAAGCTCTGGATGAGCCATAACCATTCCGTTGCACATTTCCATTACTAATGTTTCTGGTTTGTTTATAATCTTTTTCATTGTAGTTCTCCCTCAATTCCTTTAATATATTGTGATATATTTGAAATCTTCTTCTTACTAACCATGTTAAAATGAAAGCGTTTTATAGTAAACGGACAAAATGGACAATCTGTCTAAAGACACCGCTCTCATTTATAGATAGGATTTTCATATTAATAACATTCTAGGGATGATTCAGATGACCTCTTCTATAATTTCTAAAAAGATAATCGCGAACTCATTGAAGTATTTAATGGAAACAGAGTCGTTTCATAAAATATCAGTGAGCGATATTATGTTACACTGTCAAATGCGTAGGCAAACTTTTTATTATCATTTTAAAGATAAATTTGAACTATTAAGCTGGATTTATAGAGAAGAAACGAGGGAAAACATTATCGACTTTCTCGATTATGAAACGTGGGAAAACATTTTCGATTTATTATTTGATTACTTTTATGAAAATCAAAAATTTTACCGAAATGCTTTTAAAGTCATTGAGCAAAACTCGTTTAATCACTATTTATTTGAGCATACGAAAAACTTATATATGAAGATTATCGATGAACTATCTGTGAGCTGTGGATTCAGCCTTTCTGATGAGACAAAAAATACGATTGCCTCCTTTTATAGTCACGGCTTCGTTGGAACGATAAAAGATTGGATTGAAAGTAAGTGCGAAGTAGATCCTTCCATTATGTCTTCTCTTATGAAAAATATGATAAACAATCAATTACTACTATTACTGGAGCAATCAGCAAAGTAATTAAAGGGTGGCAAAAGCAATGAAAAAGATTATGAATGATGTACAAAATATCGTTCAAGATATGCTGCACGGCTTTTATTTTGAACATAACGACAAAGTAAATTACGATGAAACGAATAACATCATTTATGTAAAAGATATCGAAAAAATGAAGCAAGACGTCGCTATTATAAGTGGCGGTGGTAGCGGACATGAACCTGCTGATATTGGCTATGTAGGAAAAGGTATGCTTACAGCGGCAGTAAACGGAAGCATCTTCACTCCGCCTACAGTGGAACAAATTGCGGCGGCAACTCGCCTTATGCCAAAAGATAAAAGTATACTATTCATTATTAAAAACTTTAAAGATGACGTTGAGAACTTTCTTGCGGCAAAGCAGATCGCTAAAGAAGAAGGAAGAAAAATTGACCACATCATCGTAAATGACGACGTTTCAATTGAAGATGATGCTTCTTTTAATAAAAGAAGACGCGGCGTCGCTGGTACTGTTTTCGTTCAAAAAATACTTGGTGCGGCCGCTCTTGAAGGCCATTCTCTAGAAGAACTAACAACACTTGGCCACTCTATCACTAAAAACTTACACACATTAGGAGTTGCTCTTTCCCCTGTCAACGATCCAGTAAAAGGAAAAGCTTCATTCACATTAAATGACGATGAAGTGTTTTATGGCGTAGGCATTCACGGAGAAAAAGGTTACCGTAAAGAAGCACTATCCTCTTCTGAAATATTAGCGATCGAACTAATGAACAAACTAAAAAGCATTTATCGCTGGAGAAAAGGAGACAACTTCGCTATCCTCATTAATGGACTCGGCGCAACTCCATTAATGGAACAATACATTTTCGCAAACGACATTCGCCGTTTGTATGAACTTGAAGGATTGCAAGTGACATTCGTAAAGGTTGGTACACTGTTAACTTCTTTAGATATGAAGGGTGTTTCGCTTAGTTTGCTTAAGGTAGAGGATTTGGATTGGGTGAAGTGGTTGAAGGCGGATGTTAGAGTGGGTAATTGGTAAGTAAAAATTATGATGATAAAAGCCTTTAACTATAACAAGTTAAAGGCTTTTTGCAAATTGAAATATCACTCGAGCATTCAAAAGAAATTCGTAATTGCCTCACTGAATGATGACAGGTCTTCCAAATAAAGCTGGATGATAAATTAACATCGCTCCTACAAATGAACATACTAAACAAAAAATAGCCTCGTATTTTATAACTAGAGAAGAGCTGGTATCAAGCTTTTCCCCCTCTCTTTTAAATATCATTTTTAAAGCTCTATATAATAAATACCCAATAATCGCCCCGAGGGTGTTCGTAAATAAATCATCAATATCTGTAATTCTATTATTTAACAATTGATTTAACTCAATTGCCAATGAAAAAAAGAATCCTGCACATACCGTGTTTTTTATTTTTCTAAAATACGGCCAAATCATCGGTAATAAAAAACCGAACGGCATAAACAGTACGATGTTCAAAAGATACGTAGTACTACCTACCGTATCAAATAGAGTCAAGTTAATTTGACTTACACGAATCCACGTTTCATATCTACTTATATCCCATACAGTCGCGATTTGCGTCACCTTATACACAAGCGAAAGGTAAAATAGAAAAACATGCACCCATAGAAAATGCCGAATAGATATATTGTTTTTCGCTTTAAAATAACATCCAATTTGAAATACAATACAAAACATAATTGTAAAAAAATACGTATACAAATAACTCATCAAAACTTCTGTATGCATGTGGAATCCCCTAACTTTACATTTTCATCTATTATTTAGAACATAGTTTAAGAACCAGTACTTTGTTCATATATTTAATCTTTTACTTTGTCTTCGAATATAGGGAATATATTAAAAATAAAAAAATCCCCACTTATTCATTTTCAGTCTCCTCCTTGATGTAACTTGTTTATAGGATAGGAAAAACTTTTAAAATAAAAAGTGGGGGAAATATAAAATTTTCCTTAAATTTTATGTTAGATTTTATTATTACTCTAATTACTAATCCGCTATTCGTTGTTAGGCAACAGTATGCTGAAACTTAGGTTTCACTTTATCCCTTCTCATCCCTCATACTGTAATACCCCAAATTAATAATAACCAAGAAATACCCACCCATAATTCCAGCAGCGAATGTCCACATGAATTCATGGTGTTCAATTTCATACATAATAATCGCGCCGAGTATTGCGGCTGCGAACCGATTTATCATTCCAAGCATCGGTGTTTTTTCTTTTTTTACAATGCTATCTCCGAACTTTTCAATACGCCTTCCTAAAATCCAGGCGCAGTACATACTCACCAAAAGGCCAATGCTTATCCCTACGAACTGGGCTGAAAAAGGTGTCACAAGCCATCCCAATAACATTACGCCTAGCAAACAATACATTTGTATGTTGAATGATCTTAATGCCATACGAATCATGTTATACTCCTTTATCTTTCTCATTGTAATCCCGTATCATCAATCCAATCTTCCAGGCTTCAAGCTTTCAGCTATATCTTTTTTAAAATGAGGGAATTTGATTTTGCTTACCATTAAATAAGCGAGTACGCATGTACCAAACGCCACGGAAACTGGATTCTTAAAAAAACATAAAATGAGGAGACACATTGCCGCGAATGGGATTGGCATGCCGATAAAGGTCGGGAGTTTGCTTTGCTGTGTGTTAAATCTTGCAAGCCGAAGCATGCCGCAAATACTGTAAGCAAGCGCGCATATCATCCCGATAGACTGCAAATCTTTTAACGAGGCACTATATGCAAGAATAGACGGTGCCACACCAAAAGTAACTAAATCCGCAAATGAGTCTAACTCTCCACCAATTTCCGAAACAGAATCAAGTTTCCGAGCGACCATACCATCTAAAAAGTCAAACAACATACCTGTAATAATAAAAACTGCTCCCAAATAAATATCGTGAACGAAAACAGCGTAAATAGCTAAAAGCCCACATACAAAATTTGCTATCGTAATCATATTTGGTATGAAACTCATAATACACTTCTCCTCCTTTCTACTAATTGCTTCATCTACGTTCTTACTCATTACAATCAAGATCTTTCTGTTTTTCTTCCAATATGACTTTATTTATTTTCGTTAACGTATCTGTCATTTGCTCTAGGGCGTTTATATCGATTTTAGAAAAATATTTCTCAATTAATACATCATCTAACTCCGACAACCGCTCTATATACTTACTACCGTTTGGACCAAGTGTAAGAAAATACTCCCGTTTATTATTAGGGTTTACTTGTTTTGAAATCATCTTCTGTTTCTCCAATTTAGATAAAACTTGGCTAACGGCACTTTTTGATATATTAAAAGTAGTCGCAATGTGATTTGCTGTCGTGTTTTCATTTAAATTAATATGAAATAGCATGCTCTCTTGCTGTCCTGTAAGACCGAACTCATCTTTTAACTCCTGGAATAGTAAAATGTAGAATTCATTATAAGCTCGGTTCATTTCATTAATTACTTCTTTATACGTTCTAGTCATAGCGTTATTCCTCCATGCTTTTATTTCGTTTTGTTTAATAGTTAAGTTTACTTAACTTAACTATATTATACCGTTATGTTCGTGTAAAGGGAAATATAACTCTACACTTTACTCACAATGATACAAAAAAGAAGACACTCTTCTAAAACAAGTTAAGTCCCTTCTTCCTCACCGCTTCCTTCATCCAAATACCCGATTAATCGTTCTGAATAATCAAAAAGAAAATCAATTAAATTCCATATAGACCCATTACTGGTTAAAATGTTATAATGGAATTACCCTACATAGTTACTCATAGCCAGACTGAGGAACTAGCGTCTTATTAAGTAATGCGCATAACTAAAATAAAAAAGACACTTTACGGTGTCTTTTTTATTTATATTCCTAGGAATCATCTCTTTTATAAACAGACCCTATCAAACAGTAAAGGAGACAAACAGATGGAACATCCTGTTGCAAGAGAATTACGTTTTATACGGGTATGTCTTATCATTTTGATTATTGTCATTGCATTCTGGGATCGCGAGAAAACTGTGGAAATTACTGATCACGGTAGCGATCCTATCTTAAACACCAGCAATATGACCCAAGTTGGTGAGAATACATTTGCATACAAAGACGAATCGAATCAAATTAAAATATTTAAGTTTAATCCAGATACAAATGAAATAAAATTAATAAAAGATTTTTATGCTAACGAATATTAATTACATGAATTAAATAATTCAAATCTGTAGAAGACACTTTAAAGTGTCTTTTCTTTATGAACTACAAAGTATGAGGCCCCAAGTCATTAGCTGCAATTACGACTAAGGCTTTTACTATATAAAAAATAAAACATAGTAAGAATAGAATACTCACTTAAATTATTTTTCACTTCACAAACTACATCCAAAAAGTTGGATAACTTCTTTTACTACTCATATTATTAATGAATAAAGCAATAACTACAATAACAACGGAGCCAATTAAAACTGGTGTTACTAAATAACTCCAACTATTTGCCCCTAAAATTACGATAATCGGATCGGCGCCTGCCGGAGGGTGCGTCGTTCTCGTTAACATCATAACGGCTATTGCCATCCCCACCGCTAAAGCAATTGTCCAATATTCATTCCCAAACAAATGATATATTGATAGACCAATGAAAGTTGAAATCAAATGTCCTCCAATAATATTACGCGGCTGAGATAATGGCGCATTCCAAACTCCAAACGCTAATACACAACTCGCACCAAATGGAGCCATTAATAATTCTGTAGAGGTTATGCTCGTTAAATATGTTAAGGTAAGAATTGTTAAAAATCCCCCTAGTAGTCCCGTTAAAGAGTCCTTTACATTTACTTGTAATGGACTTCTTCCTTTCCCTTTCATTTTTGTAAAATATCGTACACTTATTGGTTGAGGGTCTTTTTGCTTAGTTGCTGTTATATTATTCATCGTTCTCCTCCTTTATTTACCAACCATTATAACTCGGCAATAACTAACCTGTAAATATCATTTTTATAGGTTAGTTGGAGAATACAAAAAAAGAATCAACTATTATAAGTTGATTCTCTAAACTTCCTCAAATTTTCGATCCTGAAATTTTGCTACCTTTTTCCGGTTCCCACATATTTTCATAGAACACCATTTTCGTTTTCCACTCTTATCTATAAATAATAAAACACAGTCAGGATTTGAACACCTTTTAAGGGAAATAAGCTTATTTTCTGCTATTAACGTTAAAGCGTCAAATGCAATTAACGATGCGAGTACATCCTCGATTTCTCCAACTGGGATAGATACTAGCTGCTGTTCAATGATTTTATATGTAAATGGTGCCTTCTCAATTTGTTTTTCTAAATACGTAATAAAATCATTAGAAATTTCTTGCTGATCAGCAATTGCCTCAAACTGTTTTCTCAATACTTCTCTTACCTCTAATATGCTAGATGTAACTTGATCCATTCGCTTCTGAATTCCTATAAGTGTTTTTTCATTCCAAAAAGGAAGATTAACCTTTATTACATGTAGCCATTCTAATACATCTTCATCTGTTATTAATAAATCATAACGTTGTCCACGCCTAACTAACTCTGTATTTACTAAATCTAATGAGAGATTTCCCGATATAAGCGGGAATTGTTTTGTTTCCTGCATGTACTCATCACCTTCTCTTTAAATAATCATATTCCAAATTAATACAGCAGTGCAACTTTTTTATAAACTAAAAAGTATGAAGATTAAGGCCTTTAGCCATAATTACGACTAAAGGCTTTTTGTATGTAAGTAAATGAAAAAGGAGCTAATTTTATGGAACATAATAAAAATGGAATACTTGCTTTAATTGTTTTATTTGTAGGACTAGCATTTTTTGTTATCGGTATGGTTTATCATTTATGGGGAACGGTTTAAAAATAAATAATAATTCATTTAAGAAAAAGTACTCGTATGAGTACTTTTTTAAATGTCATATAAAAACATTCTAAACTTACTTACATGCATACAATTATCAAAGATAGTTATATAATTGAGAAGGTTTTAAATTATCAATCTATATTTATGTTGATTAGGAAAGGAGCTAAAAATGTTAGAAATCATTTTTGTTGCTGTATTACTTTTATCTAGTATCATTCCCATCTTTATCAAACGGGGTTTGACGAAAAAAAATGGAGTCATTTTACTAATAAATTATGCATTATTATTTGTCACCATCATTGTAATTGGTGCAAACTGGCGTATGATTCCCGCCTATTTCTTATTGTTCGTTTTAACATTACAAGTTTTTTTGAAACCAAAAACTACAGCCGTTTCTAAAAAGTTAGTGATGAAAGTTTTAAAAGGTTTAGGAATTATCGTAACTGCTATCGCAATGTTTACATTACCTTTACTTTTTCCGATCATAACACTCCCAGAGCCTACTGGAAAATATACAGTAGGCACGAAAGCTTTTCATTTAATTGATACAAATCGAAAAGAAACAACTGTACCAAATAATCATGGAAATCGTGAGTTAATGATACAAGTATACTATCCTGCCGCAAAAGGATCAGGGAATCCTTCTGTCTATTTTGAGAACATAAACGAACTGGCCGAACAATTGGCAGTAACAAACGGTGCTCCGTATATCGTAACGACACATTTAGGGCTGACAAAAACACATTCTTATCAAAATGCTAAGCCACTTCAAGCTAAAGAAAAATTCCCCCTCCTTTTATTCGGCCATGGGATGGGATTATATGGTCAACAAAATACATTCCAGTTAGAGGAATTAGCTAGTCAAGGCTATGTAGTAATCGCTCTTAATTTCACAGGATATGCAGCAACAACGATTTTCCCTAACGGAAACCGTGTAGACTCTATACCAATTGAAAATACACCTACGGCCTTAAATACCATAGTTCAAAAATGGGAACAAGATACTACTTTTGTTTTAAACGAAGTAATAAAAGGTAATTTCGATAAAAGTTTTAAAACTATTGCAGACTTAATTAACTATGACAAAATTGGAATGTTCGGTCACTCTTTTGGCGGAGCAACCTCCGCACAAATGTTAGTAAAGGATACGCGTATTAAAGCTGCAATTGATATGGATGGCGGATTGTTTGGCGACCCAATGCCTAAAGACGGTCCTCAGAAACCATTCATGTTGATGAATGCTGAGGCGACGATTCATTATATGAAAGAAGCGGAGAATCAAAAGACAACCGGAATCCAAAATGAATTATTGGAAATATCCTATTTAAGAAATAAAACGATTGAAAAACCGGGCGTGTACACAGTGGTAATTCCAAAAACAAACCATACCAGTTTTACAGATTTAGCAGCATTTTCACCTATTATTAATGAACCAGACGAAGATGTAGCCGCAAATTATACACTCATTAATAAACTAGTAACTAGCTTCTTTGATCAAAATTTAAAAGGGATAAACGAAAATCATTTAGAAGAAATTCAGAAGCAATATCCTGAACTTCAGCTCATTAAACACTAATAACCATTCATTTCCCTAGTCATGTAACCCCTCACTATGCTTGAGGGGTTTCTACTTTAACACAATTATAAAAAAGGCCTCATTACTGGGGCTCTCAAAAAATAATACGAATAAATGAATTAAAACAAATAATAGATAACTAAAATAGGAGTCGACAATCGTTATTTTCTTCTTATTTCTAAAGCAATATGGATATATCTTCTTAACTTCATTTGGATTGTACAAGCAAAAGAAGACATCTTAATTGATGTCTTCTTTTTTTATAGTTTTATGAATTTTTTTGAGCAGCTGCTCTCCAATCACGAAAAGATGTTGGGCGTCCAGAAAAAGCTCTTTGCTTTGTAACAGATGGTTTTTCTTCAGGAGTCATTGTTTTTTCTTTAAGAGTCGCTGGTTTTTCTTTAAGCGTCACTGACTTTTCTTCAAGAATAGTCACAGCTGTTTGCATTTTCTCTAACTGTTCTTTCAACAATTGTTGTTCAATCTTTAAATCCGTAAGTAAACGTAAAATCATCTCAGAATTAGCCATAAGATCCTCCTTCCCCCAATACACAGAATAAAATACAATATGTAGAAGACAAAATTCCGGTGACAAAAATAAGATCGTCAACTCTTTTTAACTTCCAAAATCCTTTTATTTTTTTAAGGACCTGCTCCATTCACCCTTAAAAACATAAATTAAATTAAATCCATTAATAAATGGTCTTTATGGAAGGAGGAGTTAATATGGGCTATGGAGGTAGTTGTGGTGGAGGCTGTGGTTTCGGCGGCGGATTTGCCTTACTTGTTGTGCTCTTCATCTTATTAATCATCGTTGGCGCTAGCTGTTGGGGCGGCGGATTCGGCTGCTAAGGAGAGGCACTCTTGAGAGTGTCTTTTTTTGATATGTGGCTCGTATACATATTGTTCAAATCTATATATTTTTTAAAAATATATATTTAAAGCATATTTCTCAATGAATAAAACAATTTAACATGGTAAAATAATAGTTGGATGGGAGTCCAATATATTATTAAAATTAAGATGGTTCAAGTCGAAGGAAGGCACCTTAGGGTGTCTTTTCTTTATGACTTCTATCATCAACAAAGGGTGATACAAACTATTACATATGTTTGTACCACCCTTTATTGATGCGTTTAGACTTCACAGTTGTTGAAGTTTTAGACTTCTCCCTTAGTGTACCCATATTATTAGAACATCCTGTAATCTGTAGACAAAATGTAGCTAATAAAAACAATATTAATAATTTCTTCAATAAATCCTCCTACATGCATAAAACACGATATGTTACAAAACAAACATAACATCAACCCTTTATAAAAACAATATAATCCTCGGTCCTTAAGCTATCTCTTAACATAGGAGTACCGCTACATATTCATCAAGCTAAGATTTTAAAATATCCTTTACTTAAGGAATTTGTAAGTATCAAGTAAGAAAAACGAGAGCTTTGTTTCGTATAATCAAAATATAAAGTGAAGGAAGAAAGATTATTTCTGGGATTAATATGCATGTGACAAGAGAAGAAAGCTACGTTTTTTTAGAATAATAATATGAGTATGTCCAAGTTTTAGAGATTGCTTGCAAATATTTTGAAGTTTTCGCACCAGAATTCTAATTACCATACCTGTTTTTTACCATCACATATTGGAGGTTAAAACATGAATAAAAAAAAGAAAATACAAAGATCAATACTTACCTTTCCCCTACTCTTTTCTTTAGGCGTTTTATCTTTCCCGCTTACCACAACTATTCACGCAGATACACACGAGGAACAATCTGCTGAAAAGAAACTAGTCTCTTTAACGGAGCTTACATCATTATTTTTTGAATATCTCCAGCAAGGTAAATATGCAGAGGCACTACAGTTGACGTCTACTGCTTTTCAATCCAAGTTTACAGCAACCACATTACAAAACTGGTGGACACAAAGTGGCTGGAGCGGGATAAAAAGCATGGGAACCCCTGTGATAAAAGAACGAAACTTGGTCCATCAGACGGTAGAAATTCCAGCAGCTACCGAAGGAACTACCATACCACTACTCCTTAAATTCACACCTGGCGGGAAAGTAGATGAAATTGGAGAAAGGCCACCCGAGGAATCTTTTACCATCCCCCATCCTAGCTATGATCAACCTAACTCCTATCAAGAACGTGAAATCGTCATTGGAAATTCTACCTATCCGTTACCAGCGACATTAACAGTTCCGAAACATAAGCGTGGTGAAAAGCTGCCCTTAGTTGTTCTTGTTCATGGTGCTGGCATCCATGATCGCGATAGCACATATATGGGAACAAAAATCTTACGAGACATTGCGGTGGGACTTTCATCCAACGGAATTGCAGTGTTGCGCTATGAAAAACGCACCTTAGAACATGCATTAAAGATGAGTGCAGAACCCATTACGTTAGACCGTGATACTACAGATGATGCCATATATGCAGCAAAATCAGCAGCGCAGCAGGAAGGCATTGATCCAAATAATATTTTCATTCTTGGACATAGCCTAGGAGCTGGCACAATGCCGCGTATACTGAGCAAAGCGCCTTCCTCACTTGTCCGAGGAAGCATCTTACTCGCACCACCTGCACGCCCTTTGACTGAAATTGCCATTGATCAGTATGAATACCTTGGGGCGTCAAAGGAAGAAATCGATGAACTAAAAAGACAAGCTGCTTTTATTCAGGATCCTACTTTCAATCCTGACCATCCTCCAGCTGGCTACAATTTTGGGTCACCTCATTTTATGTATGATGTTTCTAGGTGGCGTCCAGTTGAAGAGGCAAAATCACGAAAAGAGCCTTTACTCATTCTGCAAGGAGCACGCGATTATCAAGTAACAGTAAAAAACGAATATACAAAATGGCAGAAAGGACTTTCAAACCGCGGGAATGTTCAGTTCAAAAAATATCCGAAATTGAATCATTTCTTCACGGAGGGTGACGGGGAATTAAGTCTTCCTAGTGAATACGAAATCCCTGCTAACGTTCCCGAATACGTCATCCAGGACATTATTACATGGGTTAACGAGACAAAAAAATAAGAAAACATCAAAAGCCTTCATGCAATCATCATTGCGTGAAGGCTTTTTGAAACTGGTGATTCAGACATATCTATTATAATTATATTTTTCTACGCACTAAATAAAAAACTAAGGACCCCATCATAACAGGTGCAACGAAATAAAAGAAATGTGAAAAAGAAAAAGTAAAAAGAAAAAGAAATGGTATGAGTGTATAGATAACTGCTAGTCCTATAAATAAAGGAATTCCAAATTGAAACTCTCTACATCGTTTAATTTTCCTATATAAGACTTCCCCAAGTAAACAAGCTATAAGAGCTGGTATACTACCATAAGTGACGATAGTTTTTATGAATCCCTGTAAAACGTCCGGGTGAATAAAGCTAGGATTAAAAATATATGAAATTAAGAACCATCCAAAAATAAAAGCAAATAGACTTGCAGCATAACTAACTACAAATTTTATTAAAGTAAGCAACGTAATCATCCCCACAATTTCCTAATATTATCTTCATTGTATCATTATATAAGATAGATAAACTGTGAAATAAATGGAGCATACATGTGAGTTTGACATAACGTCCTATTATTGGAATTGAAATGTGCTTACTTACACATCCAAACTGTTGATGATAGCTAATATTTGATGATCTGTCCATTTGCCATTAATCCTTATATTTTCTTTCGCTATACCTTCTTTTTTAAACCCCACTTTTTCTAATACACAAATAGATGCTATATTATCAAGCATCGCTCCTGCTTCAATTCTATGTAGCTTTAATTCCCTAAAAGCAAAATCTACAACAAGTTGAAGAGCCTCTGTTGTATAGCCATTTGCATTATGCTCCTTATCTAAAGTAAATCCCGTATAACAGCTTTGGAGGTCTCCCCTAACAATTTGAGTTAATGAAATGTCTCCAATCAGTTTATCATTTTCTCTTAAAAAGATTCCGAAAGGGTATACTTGCCCTTCAGCTGTCTTTTTTAGAGCTTGTTCAAGACGTATTTTTTGATGTTCTTCTGTATAAAAAACTTCTGGGAGCAACGGGCAAACTCGTTGAAAAAATTCGCGATTTCTAATATGTAAGTTAGCTAACTCGTTAGCATCAGCAGTTTTATAAAGCCGAATATAAATGTGCTTCCCTACTAGTTTCATAACATCCCTCCAACATTTTTATATGTCTAATGAGGAAAAAATATACCGTATACTATATACAGTTGGATATTATCAGGAATCATTTTGCACGAAAGAAAAGACACTCCATATGAGTGTCTTTTCCAATAGTTTTTAGCAGAAGCAAGAAGCTCCAACAATGATTAATAAAATGAATAACACAACTAATAAAGCGAAGCCTCCCGAGAAGCCACAACCGCCACAACTACCACCATAACCCATAATAGTTCCTCCTTTAGATAAGAGGGGAAAACTAAGGTTCACTCATGTATTTTAATGGATTCGTTTCATCTTATGTTTTTCCGCATTGATTGAGCAGGTCCTTTCGAAAACTATTCACATATTAACTATATTTTTAAAAATGAATAATTTAACTATATCAATAAATAGATTAATTAATATAATGTATTAATTCCAAAAGAAGGGAGGAATAGCCATGCAAGTAGTTTGTTTTAAAATAGTAAGTGGTCAGTATTTCTTGTTTGTAGAAGGTATTCAAATTCCTGTACCAATTCCAGCAGTTGCTGCAGCTTTATTAATTGGTTTAGGAGTAATTCCACTTTGTTCTTAATGTAAGGAATTCGGATCATTCCTATCTTTCCATTAGAAAAGCCTCAAGTATATGAATACTTGAGGCTTTCTTTATATTAAAGAAAAAACACCTTACAGCGCTTGAAGATCTCCTGATTTAACTAATGCAGCCGTTACATCATCACCGAAAGTATTGAGACAGAATACTTGCTCGTCTACCGTATCCATTACTGTAGCTTCACCTATCTTGCCACCTTGAAGTTTAATAAAATAGTTATGTTCTTCTAAAATTTTACTAAAATCTCTATTTGCCCATCTTTCAGTAATTGCTAATAGCTCTTCTTTGTTCTTGAAATTGTTTCCGTTTAGAATATTTCTTACTTTCTCTGCATTCTTTTTGGACATAGGGGTTGCTCCCTTTCCTTCACACGCTTTTACTTTTTGATGAGTCATGCTATGCATAGCTGAAATAACTTCTTCTTCAGTAGAAGTTACTGTAATGTGAAGTTGTGCATTTGAACCTTTCACTTCTGCTTCATTCGATAGTATGTCTTCTTTATTAACCTCTGCAAAAACATGGTCCTCACTCTTAAGCGGGACTTCAGCAAACTGTAACATTCCATAAGTCATACCAGTTGCAAGTACTACTCCCCCTATAATAGATGCTAGCCAATACGTTAGCTTCTTGTCCATCTTCATTTCCCCTGTCTTCGTTTAAATATCTTAACTAAAGAATACCATATTTAATTCCTTTTTATTGAAGAGTCTCTAATTTTCACTATAAAAAAACGCGCAAATCGTTTAATGCAAATATAATAACTTCATAATCATGACTATGCCTATTCTCATAACAGAATCTATATACGATGTCACTAAATCATCTGGTGAACTATTAGCGGCAGAACTTATTATAAGAACACACTCTCTCATTATTGGACTTTTAGTTATTAGCACAGCTTTGCATCGTTATTCTCAAAAAGGATAAATATTGTACATACCAATTCTTATGTATGAAGACAACCAAAACAAGTGTTACGAAAAAAATATGAAAAAGACATCTTTGCTAGGGAAAGATGTCTTTTTTATATAAACCTTAATGTTCGTTCTGTAAAACTCTCGCTTCCTTTACTCCTTCTTTCTCCTCTTTTAAGAATAACGATACGATAAATGCAACAATAATAAAGATTAACCCAAGTGCAAATGCACCTTGGAACCCTGAAGTTAAACCGTTTAACTTCTCTACTGGATCCAGTGGATTTGCGGAGCTTTCCATATACTTAGTTGTTCCTGAAGACATTTTCGAAATAAAGATAGCTGTACCAATTGCACCAGCTACTTGTTGCAACGTATTAAACAGTGCGGTTCCATGCGGATATAAATCTGGTGTTAATTGATTTAAACCGTATGTTTGTGCTGTCATGACAAACATAAGTCCAACCATTAATACGCTATGCATAATAATAATTTGTAACATTGATGTATCAGGAGTAATGCCTTTAAATAAGAACATTGCAATCCCTACTAACACAATGCCGGGAACGATAATAACTTTCGGACTAAATTTATCAAATAGTTTACCTGCAATCGGTCCCATTATAGCGCTAATAATACTTCCCGGAAGCATGATGATCCCTGACTTAAAAGCTGTAACGAGTAAAACTGTTTGCAGGAACATCGGTAATAAAGTCATCGTTGAAAATAACGACATCATCACAATGACAATTAATCCGACTGATAATGTAAACATCGGAACTTTAAATGCTCGTAATTCTAAAATTGGATTCTCAATTTTCAATTGTCGAACGGCAAAAATACATAATGAGATAAGCCCAACAATTAAAGTACCATACACTTTTGCATCGGACCACCCTAAATCACCCGATGCACTAAAGCTATACACAAGCCCGCCAAATCCTAATGTCGATAAAAGGATAGATGGGTAATCTACTTTTGGCCTTGTTAACTCTGAAACATTTTGAATGTACTTCATCCCAATCATAATGGAAATGATCACGATAGGAATAACAATATAGAATAACCAGCGCCAATTTAATGAATCCACAATTACTCCAGATAATGTAGGGCCAATTGCCGGAGCTGCCATCATCACGAGTGCGATTAATCCCATTGTCGCACCACGTTTTTCAGGCGGACAAATAATTAAAATCGTATTCATTAATAACGGTGAAATTAACCCTGTCGCTATAGCTTGGACGATACGGCCGATTAATAAAACAGAAAATGTTGGTGCAAATCCCGCAATTAATGTACCAGCTAAAAACGTTACCATAGCGATCAAAAACATTTGTCTCGTTGTGAGCCATTGCTGAAGTAACGCTGTAATTGGGACTAAAACCCCAACCACCAACATGTAAGCTGTAGAAAGCCATTGAATCGTTGAAGCTGTTACGTCAAATTCTTTCATTAATACTGTTAACGCATTACCAAGTAATGTTTCATTTAATAATGCAACCATTGCTCCTAAAAGTAACGCAATTAAAATGGGGGTATGTTTCAAATTAGAAGTATCAACTTTGCCACTTGCAGGGCTCTTAGTTGTCATATTCATTTACAGATTCTCCTCCTGTTTCTTACTTAAAAAACTTTAAATATACCTAAACACATGTAATATAATATACATATGTAGATTAAAAAGGGAGAATCAATTTTCAACCACTGTATATTTAATCTACAAAAAAGGAGAATTGTAGATGAATGATAACGAAAAACAACTTGATTTACGTATTAGACGTACACATAAATTACTGTGGGATTCCTTATTTGAATTAATGACGCAATCAAAACAGAAATATAGTACGATCACGATTAACCAAATATGTGACCGCGCTATGGTACACCGAACAACCTTTTATAAACACTTTGAAGATAAAGATGCTTTATTAACATTTGGATTTAAACGATACGGCAAGATGATTGCTGAAATACCGGTTTCAGATCGATTAAGTAAACCATTTCAAGTAATGGAACAATTCCTACATCATGAAGAACTCGGTAAAATATTAGAAACGCAAATGTCTGATGAACAATTTATTACCCGTACACATTATTTAAGTCACGAAACGAGAAAACAAGAAATAGAAGCATTAAATCAGCTTTGCAAAAACCATACGATACCAAATGATTTAATCATTGAGTTTTATTCAGGGGCAATCACCTCATTAAGCACATGGTGGTTTAAAAATAAAAAAAGCGTTTCTGCTGCTGAAATGGATAGGTACCTCCACCAACTCATTAATCGGGATATTTTTCAGTTTGAAAAGGAATAAGACTACACCTTTTCAATCATTCAATCAAATTGAAACTTTAATCAGTGGGGGTTTTGTTCATCCCCCACTGATTATTAGCCTTCACCAATCGGACTTTTACGGACAGCCCGACCCCCACCTAACTTCTTTGCTTCCACTGAATTTTGAGGTGGGGGTCTTACTGCCCGTTAAAGCGGGATCAAATTGACCACAAAATAGGAATATGATATATTTTCCATAGAATACTATATAAGTATGACATCAAATAAAATGGCATATAATAAAAAGAAGAGATGCGCTCACATCTCTTCCCTAACTGCTACCGCTTAGGGTGGTGGTTATTATAAGCTATTTCTTTTTGCGGAACCCACCCTTTTGCTTGTGACGGCGCGGAGTGGGTTTTTTGTTGTCCTTATCCAGAAGTTGCTTCCGCAAAAAATACGCTGAAACTTCGCGCACAGTCGCTTTGACAAACTCTTTTACAAGGTCAAACAAAAACTCCATATTATCACCTCCTTTCCTTCCGAATAGAAAGAAGGGATAACCATCCACCCTCACAATATGCAGTTGATTTTATTTTATCAAATGATTGTAAAGGTATTATGTAAACAAAACAAATGAAATTTTACATAGAAAAAAGCCCCTCCAAACTGGGCTTTTTTTTATACATACTATTACTTCCCAATTGTTCTGAAAAAACCGTCGATAAATTTAAGTTACAAATATTCAGAATTAATATTAAAATTAAAAATGGGGATAGGGGTATGGGCTTATAAAATTTATACATAACGAGGGAATAGAAATGAAACTACAATTAAAAGCGGATTTAATGTTACTACTAGTTACATTTTTTTGGGGTGCATCCATCCTACTTACAAAGCTTGGACTTGATGGCATAGAAGAATATAATTTAATTGCATTACGATTTATTATCGCTTTTCTTTTATCAGGTTTAATATTTTACAAACATTTATTCAAAGTTGATTTTAAAACTGTAAAATATGCATTTATACTTGCTTCTGTCTTATTTATCGTTTATATTTTCGCGACTTTCGGTACAAAGTATACGAGTGTTTCTAATGCTGGTTTCTTACTATGTCTCACAGTCATTTTCATTCCAATATTATCAGCTATATTTTTAAAACACATTCCGGAAAAGAAAGTTATAGTAGGAATCATTTTAACGATAATAGGAATCGGCTTATTAACATTAACGAGCGAATTCAAAATCGGTAACGGCGATATATTTTGCATACTGTCTGCCCTATTTTATGCGATCCACGTCATCATTACTGGAAGCGTAACGAAACATGTGAATTCCATTGCACTTGGAGTAGTGCAACTAGGTTTCGTCGGTCTATTTAGTCTTATTTTTTCATTCATTATGGAAACACCAAAACTTCCTAGTACGATCAACTCATGGCTCATCATATTAGCTTTAAGCATATTTTGCACCGCAGTCGCATTCATCGTGCAAGTAATTGCCCAGCAATACACGACACCTACCCATACAGGTCTTATTTTTTCATTAGAACCTGTCTTTTCCGCAGGCTTTGCTTTCGTCTTCACAGGTGAAACGCTGACAGGAAAAGGATACTTAGGGGCTACGCTTATATTGCTGAGTGTGCTAATTGCTGAGTTAGATTTTAAGAGTTTGTTGAGGCCTAATTATAAGAAGAATATAGAATAAACATTTCACTATGATCAATAAACATACCCCAGAAAAATATGAGTTTATATTATTTTCATTCTCTTCAATTAGATTTTCTTTTTAGATGCTATCTTCAAATAAGGTAGCATCTAAAAAATGTTAAAAGGAATTTTCTCCCTAGTGTCTTCTTATATTTTATGTAATCTGCATCTTTGACCTTTTCTACGTTCTTTAATTACTTACTGAATATAGTCATACAGATTTTTCGCTAACAATAAACAAGTTACTGTAATGAACAGAGCACGAACATACCCGCTTCCTTTTTTTATAGCGAATTTGGAGCCAACAATCCCTCCAGCAATTTGAGCAATCCCCATTATAAAACCATATGCATAGTTGACTTGCCCTACATACATAAACATCAACAATGCACCAACATTACTTCCTAAATTAAGAAGCTTCGCATTACCTGCTGCTTTTAAAAAATCATACCCAATAAATAAAAGAGAAAACATTAAAAATGAACCTGTTCCAGGACCTAGAAATCCATCATAAAAACCAATAGCAAAAACAAAGAAAGTAAAAATAATGACGTGTCGACCAGACAATTTCTTATGAGTGGAAATACTACCCCAATCCTTTTTAAATATCGTATAAATAGCGACCGCACCAAGCATAATCAACATCAATGGCTTCAGTACTTCTGGATTCATTAAATGAACGGTCCATGCCCCTATTATGGAACCTATGAAAGTGAGCGGAACTAATTTAAACGCCGATTTCAAATCAAGATTACCAGAACGATAAAACACAATATTACTAGTTGCACTTCCCATTGTCGATGCTAGTTTATTCGTAGCTACTGCACTTGCTGGATTCAGTCCTGTAAATAATAAAGCTGGTAAAGCAATGAGTCCACCACCACCTACAACTGAATCAATAAATGCAGCTAAAAATCCAAAAGCGATCAAAATCATTAATACAGATGGGTCTAAATAAAAATCCATACTATTAACCTCCCCTTTAGTCACTATTCGAATAGTAACTAATAATTTGCTAAATGTAAATAGTTATTGTAACGTTGAAATATAAAAGCAAACATCGGAGGACGAAAAAAGTGGACTACATAGTGCAACAGCTTAAAAAAATTGGTTTCAATGAATATGAAGCTAAATCTTATGTATCTCTTGTTAAACAGGGGCCTGTCACAGCCTATCAAGTGAGTAAGGATTCGGGTGTCCCAAGAGCGCGAATTTATGAGATTTTAGGTAACCTTGTAGAAAAAGGAATTGTCATGAAAGAAGAAATAAATGACACCACCCGCTATTCACCTCTACCTGTTGAAATCTTTTTACAGAAAGCGCAAACAGAATGGCAATCTACTTACGAAGGAATAAGTGATTCATTAAAAAAACTAGAAACTTCCGAGGAAAAAACGGATAATCGAGTAATTACTTTAAAAGACAATCAAACAATCATTAGCTATTGTCAGGCATTAATAAAAAAAGCAGAACGACGTATTGTCATTTCAATGTGGGATGAGATGTATGAAGCGTTAAAAGAAGATCTATCTGAAGTAGCTGATAAAGTTACAATACAAGGTATTACCCTACATGTTGAAAATCCCATTAAAAATCTAGAAGCCCACCGCATAACACCTTATACAGAAACCTTGTCTACAGAACATTGGTTTATTGTATCGATAGATTCTAAAGAGATGATTTATGGACCATCACTTGAAGAGCGTAATATTGCTTTTTATACAGATGACCCCGTTCATATATACTTATTAGAGGATTATGTATGGCATGATGTTTTAGTAAATCGACTTGTCCGACGTAGCCAAGATGACTTGCAGCAGTGGATTACTGCAGAGAGAAAGTCTTTCTTTATGGGGAAATAAGTAGCATATTCAAGAGCAAACCAAAAGATTTGCGTATTAAACCTAACAACTTCTCCGTACAAAAATAGCCGACTATTATATAATAAATATTCGGCTATTTTTGTATAAATTTATACAGACGCTGCCATTACCCCAGCGATTAATGAGATAAACGCTTCTCCCACTCTTTCACCTTTTCAATTGTTACATCTAATTTTTAGCTATTTCTTCTACACTCATTCCTTTAAAAAGCATTCCAGCTGCCGAAAGTGCTTTATCAATTTCTTCTTGCTTCTCTTGTTCATATAAACGACCTACTTTTGTCATCCGTAACCACTCCTTTACCTTTTTATATGCCTTCTTCTATTTTATCATCCAATCTCCACAAACCGCCCAAACTCCTTCAAAAACCTCAACTTAAAACTCCCCACAGGTCCATTCCGATGCTTCGCCACATGAATCTCCGTCATCTCTTTCTGCTTCGTTTCCTTATCGTAATAATCTTCGCGATACATAAGCATAATGACATCCGCATCTTGCTCAATTTGCCCCGTCTCTCTTAAATCAGATAAAAGCGGACGCTTATCTTGCCGCGACTCTACAGAACGAGATAACTGTGATAACGCTACTACACAAACATTTAACTCACGTGCTAATACCTTAAGCTTACGAGAAATCTCACTAATCTCTTGAAATCGATTACCCTTATGCTTCGGATCGCCCGTAATAAGCTGCAAGTAATCTACAATAATTAAAATCTTTTTATCACCGTGCTTCCTCTTTAACTTACGAGTTTGCATCCAAATATCTTGTACCGTAACGCCTGCATTGTCGTAAATCTCAAATGGCAACTCACCAATCTCCGCAAACGCCTTACTTACCTTCTCCCAATCTTCCATCGCAAAACGATGCTTCGGATTTTTCAGCCTACCTCCTGACACTTCGCCTACGCAAGATGCCATCCTTTTTAACAATTGCTTACTACTCATCTCTAACGAAAACAATCCGACCGCCGCTCCAGACTTCGCCGCATGCAGTCCAACATTAAGCGCAAACGCAGTCTTCCCCATAGAAGGACGCGCACCAAGAACGACAAAATCACCTTCCTGCAATCCGCACGTCATTTTATTTAACGATGTATAACCAGTCTCAATACCAGTAATCTCTTTCCCATCTTGATGAAGCTCCTCATACAAATCAACTAATGCACCCTTCAAATCAAACTCACATACAGAATCTTTCTCCTCTAACTCACAAAGTGCCGTAATCGTCTCACCGATAACTTTCTCACTCTTCTCCGCAATAAGACGCTCCCCCATCTTGTGCCCGAGAACACCAGCCTGATACATTTTCCACGCACCTCGAACAAGCCCCTCATAATAAGAGAAATTGCTAATAGTAGGCACACTATCCATTAACCCTATAAAATACTCCATTCCCCCGATCCCCTCTAAAAACTTCGGATCCACCCTAGAAATGAACGTCACAAGATCAATCGGTTGCCCCTCTTCTTCCATTTTTCGCATTAACTGAAATATAGACTTATGCACCGGCATAGAAAAATACTGCTCCGTCAAACGGCACTCCTTAATAAGCTCTCCATCAATTAATAGAGAACCTAACACCGTCTTCTCCGCCTCCACATTTTGAATACTCATGGCCGCCACCCGCGCTCCGCTAAAAAGCGCTGCAACTCTTCCTCAGATGGCGCATTCTTCTCCCACTCCTCACACCTCGCCAAAAACTCCTCCGTCTCCCCCGTACTAACAGACGACTCCTTCTTCCGAAAGCTCGCCGTATCCGCCTCAACCTCAGAAACTTTCGTAAATCCTTTCCCGTGCCACCCTCTCAAAATTCCCTTCACATAAGCAACCGTCCGCTTATTATTCTCAAACGCAATTTGAAGCGCCTTCAGCACAAGCTCCTCTGACAAATCTTCCATCCACGCACTCAGTTCCTCCACCGCAAAAGGAGACAAACTACCGAAATGTTGCTCATAAAAAGAAAACACGCGACTTCCCGTCTCTTCCTCTATAACCTCTTCTTCCTCTGTCTCCTCACAAATCGGCTCAACATCATCCACATTCAAATCATCAGGCATACCGAAATGTGCTAAAAGCATCGGAACATTCAGCTCCTCCTCCGCACACTTCTGAAGAAACATATGTACAAACTCCTTATTCTTCACACTCTTCAGCTCACGAAGCACACACTTCTCCACATTCGTATTCGTCACAGGATTATAACGAAGCCAATTCAAAACGAATAGCTCCCGTGTATCTGCATCATAAAGAATCTTCCCATAATCAATGAAGCGCTGCACAAGCTTATCAACAGTCTCCCTGTTATAACCCGTCTCCATCTCAGCTAACCGCTTCGGAAAAGGAAAAATCCCGCACTGCGTCGTCTTCGAACAAGTTAGCAAATACACATAAAAATACCGCTCCTCCGGCGTCAAATCCAAAACAAAATCATCCTGCCAAAAATTCACCTGCACATTACGATACACCGCCATCCTAATTCCTCCCGTCCTCATTCAAAAATGAAAATTCCTCTTTGTACTATATATAGGAAGGAGGGCCGGGTTTTTGGCGTGTTATTTCAAATTTTTTTTCGACTCCTACTACGGTGTTTGTTGGTGTTTTTGTTTTGTTATGTTTTTTCTTAGTGATTTATTACTTGGTAGGGGCTTGTAAGGGGCTTAGGAGGGGCTAGTTATCGGTTACTTCGATTAGAAAGACTCGATCTGAAAAGCCGCCTCGTTCTTCTGCTTTCTTTTCACGGATGTTGTTGATTTCTTCTAGTGTTGTGCCTTCGTGTTCAGCTAGGGCGTTTATTAGTTCTAGTAGGTTGGATAGTTCTTCGAGTTTATGTTCTTTTGTGTCTGCTTCTAGGTATTCGGTTAGTTCTTCTTGTGTTTTCTTGCAGAGTTCCTCTATGTATTCATCTTCATTTAGGATTCTTGTTGTGGGTGTTTTTCCGTTGGATTTTATTATTTGTGGAATTTTGTTTCGGATTAGTTTGTTGTAGGTTGGCATGGGATTTTTCCTCCGTTTGGTTTTTCTTCTATTATAATGGAAAAGCAGTTTAACTAGTTGTTAAACTGCTGGATTGCTTCTTTTATATAGTTTTCTTCTTTGGTTGTGAAGAGAGCCGGGAATTCGGATAGTGGAAGGTCTGATTTTTGGATTATATCCTCTATATCACTTTGAGGTATATCAAGATAGTTCGTTACTCCTTCTATTAAATTGAAAAATTCCTTCAAAGTAACTTGAACGTCATGATGACTCGGATCCTTCTCTTCTTCCTTATACTTTTTCAACTTCCCTATCACATCCATAAAACGCCGATCAAACTTTTCTTTTAATTCCTTATTATTATAAAACGCTTGAATACTCTCCGTTGAAAAGTGTTCCTCTAACCATTCTTTATTTTCTTTCTCCCATATGAAGGTTTGCAAAAACGAAGAAAACAAAGCGACATCCACTCGTTCTTCCTTTTGAAACTTCTTCGTCATCTCATCCATATGCGAAAGCACCTTCGCAATTCTTTCTTGCTCTGCCAAAAGCAATTCCCTTTGAAAATGCATTTGTCTTAAAAAATCTTCAGTCTCTACATTCCGCTGTAATATAATATTTTGAATTTCCCCAAGCGAAAAACCGAGATGCTTAAACGATTGAATTTGCTGTAGCACATACAAATCATCTTTTGTATATAACCGATGACCTCCCTCAGTATAATCGCTTGGCTTTAATAAATTAATCTTGTCATAATAACGAAGCGTCCGCACCGTAACATTCCCAACACTTGCAAACTCACTAATCATCCACGCCATAACATCACCTACTCCGCTAACTTCTCTCTCACATACTGAAGCATACGAGAAAAACTCATCTCATTCTGCCGACAATATTGAAATAAACCTATAACAAGCAATAAAAAAGGAATATTCCTTCTATAACGATTTTCATACTCACTAATACCATCATAAAAGTACTCATACATTCTTTTTCGTAAAACAATATAAATTGCAATAAACAACACTGCAACCATAACAAAAAATTGCTTTCCCTTTACCTCCACTTCTTGTTTCATCACCTATTCTCCTTCCAACGCGTACTTATCTTCTTTAAATAACGGAATTCGAATGAAATAACGATACGGTTCATCACGTATTACTTTCCACGCAACAATGATCACTTGAACTACCTCAAAGATAAATACAATCCAAAACAAAACATCACTAATACGCGTACTAATATTAAATAGAAGAAAGATTAACAAATGAAAGTTGAACGCCTTTCGGCAATGGTACTTGTACACCTCATTTTTACGTGCCAGTGTGCTGTACATGAGTAGTGGTGAAAAGATTCCTATTACGGCTGAGAGTAGTAGCATGATGATGGTGTTTCTTTTTTCTATTTTGGTGGTTTTCATGAGTGGTTTGGTCCCCCTTTTTATTTTGTCTTCTTTAGGTTAGGGGATGACGTTGGGGTAGGTGCAAGGGGATTGTATAAAAAAATTTAGTAACACTAATATAGGATAAGAGCTTTACAATGACAGGGTGGAAGTCGTGAATTCAAGCCTCTCCGGGTCATACAGTTAGTTATATCAAGAATTTGAGTACGTTTCTTAACAATTAAAAATGTTATGGTCATTACCAAACCGGTATGACTAAACGAAAATCACTTCGCAAAAAATGCGGTGTGGTTTTTTTTGTTAAAATTTGCTGTCCTTGATTTTTTGGACGATAGAGAGTTTAAAAATATTACATCGAAAACGCTACAAAGCTATCGGGATATTCTGAAACAGTTTGAAAATTTCTGTTTAGAACATGATGTTATTAATGTCGAGGATATTACTACAATTATTATGAAGCGATACATCTTGCATTATCAAAAGAAAGGAAACAACGCAACGCTACCTTCCCTAAAGTCGTCACGCTGTTTGGCAATGACTTTGCCTTCCTGATTACGTTCTATAATTAAGTTTCTTTCCATTTCTGCCACTGCTAATAATGTAGTTAAAAAGAACCTTCCCTTTGTGGTATCTTCTAATAGTCCTTTTACAATCACGATTCCATCAACAGTGTTTCTTGCTAGTCTATCTAGTTTAGTGACAACTAATGTATCACCTTCTTTTAGGATTGAAAGAACTTCTTTTAACTGGGGTCTGTCTGATTTTGTTCCTGTAAACTTCTCAGAATAAATATTGTCACAGCCTTCATTTTCTAATGCTGTTAATTGTACATCTAATTCTTTTGACACTGTACTTACTCGTACGTATCCGTATTTCATTATGTAATAGCCTCTTTTTTACCGTCCATTTATGACAACTAAGTTATGACCCTCTTTTTGAAAAAAGTAGAATTAAAATATCTATAGTATTATATAATCAAATAGAATTATTTTACTAAAAAACAAAGGGTGGATATTTATATGGGAATCTATGAAATTCATGCAAAAATCCTTTTATTTTTACATGAAAATTACTTTAAATTGGTATCAAGCGATTTTAATCGGAATGAAAGTTTCGATAAAAAAGAATTTGAAAGTGGTATGCAATTAAATGATTATTATAAAAGTAGAATTACCTACAAAGAAAAATTTATTGGTGGCGGTTTAAAAAAGGTTAGACCATCTTTTAAGGTGTATGAGTCTACAAAGTATGGAACTTTTGGTATTGAGTACAGAAGCTACTCCGGGCTGGTAGGATTTAAAGCCAAAAAGAAGATTGAAAAAAAGATTGAAGATGGGATGTCTGCTGAGAGACTAAAGCAAGGTTGGGGAACTGGGGAATTTTGGAACGGAAGAAATGGAATGTTCGATTTTTATTTAGATACAGGAAATAGGTACGAGGTCTTGTATAATGGTGGGGATGCAACTCACTTTAATTTATTTGATGACTTGAAAAGACACGCAACATTTGAAGATTGTCTTAAAGTTTGGCATGGTGAAGATTTTTATTCTGGAGAGAAAGATAAAGAAAAGTTAGAGGCACTTATAACATTATTTTTGTTAATGTTTGAACAAGAAGTAAACTATGGCGAGTTAGATTTTCAACAATATACTAATTTTAGTATTAGTGAGGGTTTTAGACCAAGAGATATGATTATGGGATTTTTGAATATGATGTACAATGGCAAAGATGATTTTGATTCTTATCCATTCTGGACTGAAAAAGATGGAATAAAGTTCTCGACACACTTTGGATTTGATAAAGAAAGGGAGGGTTATGCTAATTTAGAAAATCGGTACAAAAAATATTTCGAGGAATATAGAAATATTTATCCGGACGTGAAATCTTTATTTAGCAATGAGGACATAAAAAATTCCTTTATAGCTGCAGCTAATGCAGCTGGACAAAACCCTGAACTGGATAAACTTGTTATAAATAATTAACATTCTCTACTTTGGTAAGTTACCAAATAAAAAAATGAATGAAAGATACTACAAGTAGATGTGGTATCTTTCATTCGACTTGAATCCCTAGAAGCCCACTAATATATCAAGCTACTCAATAGAAACAAAATAATAAAAACTAGGATAAAGGAACGAATGAAAGTATGTATCGGCAAATTTACTCTCAAAATAATGACTTTTCTTTCGTCGAGAATCTTTTGAAAATTCATAAGAAAAATGATATAGATTCAGATGAAACTTAATTCCAATAAAATAAAAAGTAAGAGTATTCTTCTATAGATTTATCAAGGGGGAAAAAGATGACTGAAGATATTAGGGATATATTAAAGGCAATGAATGACTATAATTTAATTAGTATTTACGGTGTGTGGCTAGCGGAATTGAAAGCTAGGGGAATGATTAGAACTAATAATGTTATTGGTGAACTCGGTGAATACCTAGCTATTAAATATTATAAGGAAAACCCTAAACTACCTAAACTTCAAGCTGCACCAACAGGAACCCAGAATATTGACGCAATAAGTATCAACGGAGATCGATATAGTATTAAATCAACAACAGGAAAAGTAACAGGTGTCTTCTATGGATTAAATGAACCGGATAGTGAAATTGAAGAAAAACAAAAATTTGAATATGTAGTAATAGTTGTTTTCAATAAAGATATAACATTAAATTCTATTTATGAAATTACATGGGAAAACTTCTTGAATCATAAACGTTGGCATAGCAGAATGAGGGCTTGGAACTTATCTATTAGCAAAACACTTTTAGAAGATTGTATAAAGATTTTCTAACAAGGTTGCAAAGACTCAACAATACCATCAACTATTAATTAGGGGCGGCTTTATGCCGTATAATATTTGGGTAGAGGAAATTATGGAAGCCTTGATTAAATTGGGTGGGAATGCTTCTTTAGTAGCTATTTATAATATAGTCGAAGGAAATGGTAAGACTGATTTATCAAAATATATCGACTAGAAATCAAAGATAAGGAAAAATGCATATCTACATTCTATCGATACTGATATTTTTAATTATACTGTTGGTGGAGAAATGGATCTTTCTATTCCATAGTTGGGAAAGGTAAAGGGATTTTTGGATTACGAAATTTCAAAAAAACAATTCAAATGATGATGCCGCTGAAACTGTTGAGAAGAAAAAGAGCTTAGATTCCTTTTAAATTAAGGTTTCTAAGCTTCTTTTAATTATTCCCATTCAATAAAAGTTTAATTCTATTATAACAAGAATTACTTTTAAATAAGGTCTTTATATGAAATTACGTTATTAAACAAAACTAAAATTCGATAAGCTCAGTATCATTTTTACATCTCAGAGGTGTTTTACGTTATCTTATGAAATTATGTTTGCCCAACCCTTATTTCAATTGAGGATGTTTTTTATTTTGTCTAACTCGAATAGAGTAGTTCATCATCCTATCTTTTAAACGTCGTTTATTCACTATGTACTATTATAAAATAGGGTAATTTTAATTATTGCATTTGTGGCACTCGAATCTTTTCTGTGTCTAAAAGATTCGCACAAATAATTTCTTTTACTTCCTCACGTGTTAGCATGTCTAACATTCTCACCCCACCAATTTGATTTAAGATTTTATTTGCATTTGAGTAAGAATAACGATTTACAATCATTTTATCTTGCTCGGCTAGCTCTTTAATGGCCTCTAAAATCCCTAATGAAATAGCTTTGTTAGAAATAATATTACTCGAGAACCAAATAACTGCGTTACCACGGAATGCACCGTCTACAAAAAAGTCCGTTAAGTGGAATGGATTACTTGGATGTTGCACATCTACAGTGTAATAAGCTACCCACCATAGTAACGATAAATTATTAATCGTCAGCGAGCGCTTATGGCCTTGATTAAAAATTGTTCTACTTTCAATACTACGGTCCTTATCTTGAGCTGAAATTAAATTCAACTGATTTAAATGATAATCTATGTAGTACGTGTTAGCTAAAGCTACCCACATCTTTTCACTTTCAGCTTCTGAAATTGAAATATGCTTCAAACTATTCCACAGCGTTCGAATATTTTCTTTTATAGCTTCACCATCAACTGTTTCTAACTTCAATGGTACATAATCGAAAACTGTCGAGCTTTCATGAACATTTTCAGGATTCGAAAAGATTTTCGCAATTTCTACTGTATTATTTGTTTTATACAGCGGTAAATAATCCGTTTTAAAATTAACTTTAAAGTTTTCTAGAAATTCATCTGTTACATATTTAATAACATTAGTCATAAGTAAGCTCCGCTCCTTTATAAAAGTTATATAATGCATCTTCTACAGGTGCATCTAATAGCTGCTGTGCAACTTTCATGGCGTCAGCAGTTAAAATCGTTTGTTCGTCATAACCCGCTTTGCTTAGTAACTCAAATAAGGCCGGCACCCATAAACAATCTCTATTGAAATCACCATTTTTCACGCGTTCAATTACATATGTTAATGCAGGCAAAACAATCGTTACTAGCAACATACTTTGTTTAACTTGATCCGAGCGACTCATAACTTGATAAGCTTCGTGCGCTTTTTGGGGTAAGTTGACTAAAATAATATCGCCATCAATATTAACATCCATAAACACATCATTAATCGCTGCAACACGAATCATCGACTTAGCATTTGGATTTTCTTTATTAGCAAATTTAATATTTAGCTCCGCCATCGTATCAAACGCTAAAATATCTCCTTTGATCAGCTTAAGTACATTAAAGTTATCACCATAGTATTCATTATTGAAATTTGGATTACTATAATTTTCAATCATTTCATTAGCTAAAATCATCGTATTCACTTCGATTTTGCCACTGATCTCGTTAGCATTTAACGAAATCGTAAGCTCATTTTGTAACTTGGACGCTGTAAATAACTTACGATAACTTGAAGAAACCCCTTCTAGATGAACGGCATACACAGCCTTTCCCTCAATAATGAATCGCTCTAACATCGCATCGTTTAATTTAAATTTCACCGTAACACTCATTTTCGATGGTGATACTTTTTCAAAATGAATGTCACTACTAAATTCGCTATTTTCATAGTCATTCATTTCACTATTTAAAACCGGATACGGAAATAAATCAGCTTTTAATTTCATATACCGTGCCCTCCATTTTCAAACGTAATTTACTATCAATCGAAATATCTGCACTGAATACAACATTTTTCGAAGGATTCTCTAAACGAACCGCGTTTCGTTTAATCGAAGTTTCATTCGATGGACTTGCAACATCCACTACTTTCAATGGGTATGTCATACCATTTGCACCAATTGACTTCAATTCAACTTCAATTGCTTTTGATTTCTTCAATACTTTCCCGACAATTCGGTACTTCCCTTCAGCTGCATTAAGCTCAACAATTTTCAGCTTAATAGAAGTAGACGGGCCTACTCGTTTTTCCTTATTCGTGATAACTTCCTCACCTTCACCATTTGGACCTTTATCGCCAGGTTCTTCACCTGGCCCATAGATTGTGTTAGGTGAGTCTCCACCGCCATGGCCCTCACGTTTACCGCCGCTACCAGAAGTATCACCATCCCCGATTCCTACAGCTTCTAGTACATTCTTTAACAAAGCTTCTTCTTTATCGCCATCTAATGTTTGAGTCTTATTATTTTTTCGCGAAAACTTAAAATCCTCGAAATTATTTTTTATACCCGAGTCTTTCTGCTTTTTCTCCCCTTCAGTTTGTTGCTCATTTAAAGGCAATAAATCATTTACTCCGAATGCATCAATAACATCCGTACCGATATCTGCAAACGCCTCTTGTACTTTATCTTTATACCATTGCAATAAATCCTTTAAAAAACCTGCTGCTTCTAGATGTGCTTCTCCCTGCTTACGATCAATACTCCATGTATCATGATTAGCGTTTTCTAAATCTTTTAAATACCCATTCAATTCTTTCCCTAACGCTTGAAATACGCCTGAGAAATTGATATTGCCACTAATACGATTACGCTCATAAATTTTCATACCAGCTGCACGAGTTTGCAATACTGTACGATTGGCTGGCTCATGCTGCAACAAATATAATTTAGCATCCGCTACATCTTTAACAAATGGATATTTTATAAAACGTTCATCCAAAGGAAAATGTAGTGTT
Organism: Bacillus sp. BF2-3; assembly: GCF_008368795.1. NCBI lineage: Bacteria > Bacillati > Bacillota > Bacilli > Caryophanales > Bacillaceae > Bacillus > Bacillus sp. BF2-3. The sequence continues at coordinate 71,396 of NZ_QOSA01000020.1, read as the reverse complement.
TGCTCACTTGTTAATACTTCATAAAAACGATATGTTTTTAAAAACTGCGCTTTTATATCCCCACGAAGTTTATTCTCTTCATATATACGATTCATTAAAGAATGTACAGTTACATCGTTAATTATTTCTGATTTACCAACTTGTACAACAAGCTTCCCTTGAATAATCGCAAGTAGAAAATTATTTAAAGTTGAAAGAATAATATTTTGCGTCCAATTATCGTAATTTTTCAGACCGATAATAAAAATATCTGTACCAAATTCATCATTTTTTCTTTCAGGGTAACCAAATGTTTGCTGTTCAGCAATATAATCTGTTTCAGCGTCTACATATGTCGCACGCTCTTGTGTAATGAAGTTTTCTTCTTTAATTTTGAATGAAACGAAATTCATTACACCCACTGACTTTTCAGTTCCTTCATTTGCTAGTGTATTATAAAACACCATCCGTAGATCTGAAGCTGCAAACGGTGCTGCTTTACCAATTCCTTTACTACCCGCTGAATCAGTGTCATCCTTTTCTGAATAACCGTCTCCCAAAACTAATGACTCATACTTCTTTTTATTTAAGCCTGTTGTATTGTAGTCACTAATTTTTAAGACAGAGACTTTAGATGCATGAAGCACATCACTAAAACGATTTAAAAAATCGAGAGTGTCTTTATTATTTTTTTCTGTCCATAATTCGAGTGCTTTCGGCAGTGCCTCATCTCTAATAGATTCAATATTCGAGATATTTTCTGTTGGCATTTCAAAAAAATCGAACGTAATTTTAACTGCTTCCTCCTTACTTTTATCTTTTGCATCCAATGAATTTTGCAGTACCTCACGCGTCAAAGACTCCGCAACATTATCTAAGAATATTTCAATCGATGGATTATTTACCCCCTTTGGAGTTAACCCTTGTCCATTAGGAAATTTCCACTTATGCATATCTTATCCTCCTGTATTTTTAAATAATTGTTTGTCTATTTGAATTTAAACTCTGTAGAACGTTGTTTGCTTTCTTCTATATTTAATTCACCTGCTAATACAGGTTTTATCAAGGGTCCACCACCGATTCCTACTAGTAGGTCGATATTCAGAATTATTGAATATCGGACTTTGACGTTCCCATTTCTTCTCAATTAATCTATAATCTATTAAATCATTAATTGAGTCAGAAATACTCTTCTTTGAAACTCTAGGATTATTATTATAATGTTGTATTAAATCGTCTTCTGTAATACTATCCAGTACATCTTTTATTTCCTGCCAGAGATGAACAAATTCAGGCTCGTAGGAAAATAACTCTTCTCCATAACGAAATGAGTGCGTCTTAAATTGCATAGAAACCTCCTAATATTATCACCCAAACTAAATTCTTTACATTACCATAATCTATATTAAACTAATAAAAACTATACTTTCATGTCGCTAAAAAAATAAATATTATCACAAAGAAAGCAACCGATTTGTTAGTTGCTTTCTCATTACTTAGGAACATAAAATTACATTACATTCTTATTATAAAACTGGGAATCAATCTCCTTCAGCAATGAAGAAGGTTGATCATAATAATAGAGCTGTAAATACGTTTTGGCACGAGTGATGGATACGTAGAGAAGACGACGTTCAATTTCCTTATATTCCTCATCTTGAAGTTCTTGATCACCGGTATCATCCACTAAATCTAAAATAATAACATAATCAAATTCTAATCCTTTTGCAGAATGAAAGGTTGTGAGTTTGACTCCAGCAGTATGCGCATTACCTTGATCCTTTTTAATGTACTCGTGAGGAATCGATTCGGCTTGTAACGCATAATAAAATCGGTTAACACTTTTCCATTCCCTTGAGAGAACTCCTATCGTTTTATCTGGATTTTTCTGCAACAGCATCTTTATTGTGCTAACGATTGCAGTATCTTGTTTTTCTCTTGTACTACATTGATATACATCTGGTACAGGACCAGTATATTCTGGCAGAATAGGCATTACATATTCCTCGTCCTTAATAATAGAATCATTCAATTGTAGGCTATAAGCCATTTGAATAATCTGTTTCGTCGACCGGAAGGAATTTTGTAAAATTTTAGTCCTCCCTCCCAGGATATTAATACCTATTTCTTTCCATGTAAATGACGTCTTGTAAATCTTTTGCCCCTTATCCGCCGCGACTGCAAATCCCTTTTTGGCAATAAACCGTAGTAGCATTAGCTGAACTTGCTGTAAGTCCTGCCCTTCATCAATCATGACCTGATCAAATTTATAGGTATCCCTTATCTTTTCTTTATTTTCGAGAAGCGTCAATGCAAAGTCATCATAATCTATTTTCCCCGAATTTCGCTTCACCCTCTCATACTCTTCAAAAATACGATACATAATCTTACGATCTGGCTTCGTCACCCTAACCGAACTTCCTCTTCCGGTCCGCGACACATCTTGGTACTCGGTGAGATTCTTAATTCCTTTTCCTTTAACCCATGAAATTTCCTCGGCTAGGAATTCCCTAAATTTTTCTTCTGTGACAAAACGATGCGTGGAATCCTGTCTAACAATTTCAACGGCATTTTTTAGAAAATCCTTTTGATCTTTCGTATTTGTTACAAACAGTTTTCTTTTTTTCGTCACATCTCGCAACGCGCCGGCTGCCCAACCATGAAAAGTATAAACAAATAGATTACGCGGGCCAATTTGTTCAGCAATTATCTTGGCATATTGACTGAGCGTTTTATTATAGGTAAAAAGTCCTATCCGAATGGAAGGATCCTTTTTAATCATTTTTTTTGCTTTATTAAGCAGCACCGTCGTTTTACCACTTCCAGCAATTCCTTTTATTAACAATTCGTCCCCATCATAGTTGACGACTTCCTTCTGTTTATCCGTCAACGGATGTTCAATTGCAGCTAAAGTCATGATTTCCCCCCATTTTTACCAATCATCATCGTCATCATCGGCATTGATTGCATCTAACACCGACGGGACGGAATTGCTTTTCTCTATTGTTTTCATCACATTATCCAGATTTCCACGAATGTCCTCTTCAAGCCTTGCTTTATCGATTTTCGGCTTACTGATACGCCACTCTTTAGCCATTCTCTCCCATATCGTTGTCATTTCAGCCGCTTCCTTTCTGCGTCATCAACGGGATGAAAGGCTTCAGGACAAATTAGATTATGTGGACAATAGCGGCATTTGTCACTTGGGGTCGCTTTCATCTGGACTGGATGTTCTTGCAGCTGTTTTTCAAATTCCTCCCTCAAGGTCGGAAGAATGGTATCAGGCTGTTTATAAAGCTGTCCTATCGCAGCCGCAACAGCCTTGCTTTCCTCATCCGCCTTGTTGTTTTGAAGAGCAGGAAAGAGAAACAACTTGCGCAAATCACTAAACTCCTCTTCTTGTCCATATGGCGTATATCCCCCATAATGCTTTTTAGCCCAATTTCGATACTTTAGATTTTCATCCGTAATCAAGTTTAATTTAAATTCGTTCCAATAAGGGAAAAGCTTAAACACTTCTTCCTTAATCTTCTCATCACCTAAATTCGGCAATAAAGCACCAACTGACTTTAAGAGGTTACCGAATAGAAATTCATGGACAAATTCACTATGAAACGTCTCCGAATTCCCTGATAGATAACTATAATAAAATCTCCGCGGGCAGAACTTGAATTCCGCTAAAGCATCAATCGGATAGGCCAAGAAGGAATCCAGTTCCTGCTTCGTGATTTCTCTCTCAAGCTTTACATCCATCAATTCGTCTTGCTCATCCTTATCTTCACTATTTGGATTCAAGTTTAGCTGACTTAAATAGACGGCTTTATCAAGGTTCTTTTTATCCTCAAATTGTACCATCCACGATAATTCAAGCCTCTCAGAGAATTGAAGCAGATTATAGACCAAGTATCTCGTAATCTCCTTCACATAGTCATTTCGTAAAACTTGAAAAGACAGTGGGATATTCCTTTTGGCCAAATCATGGAAGACATCGTCACTCAGTGGCCATGGAAGCTTAAACTCAGAATACGGAAGACTGTTTTCATCAAGTCCTGTCACATGAGTGATGCCATTTTCCTTGAAAGCTTCCCCATCAATTTCAATAAACGGCCGAATTAACTCTTCCTCATGATAATCCTTTTGTAAATGCCCCGATAAGTATAGACTGATAGCAGTACTAATATCACTCACATGAAAGGTACCAATATCAGGAGTTGTCTGTAATGTTTTCTTCAGTTGGTCAATCAAGTCCCTTTCTTCCTTTAAAATTTCCTGCTCAAGGTACGGATTAGATGCATCGACCAGTTGACGAAGCTTAGAAAAATGGTTGGCGAGTGAAATCCGTTCTTTTCCATCACCGAACAAGTCAACAGCAATTTTAAAAATCATGTTCATAAAATGTACCAATTGAAGAACGTCCTCTTTTGCTGTCGCAAACTGCGAAAACATCGCAAACGGACTCGACATCCTTCTTTGAAAAGAGTCATCCTCTTCTTGTTTAAATACCGGGAGAACATTTTCGAGGATAGGAAGTAAATCCTTTACCCTTGTATCCCATGAATCTTTTGTCACGCACCCCTGAAAAAAGGGAAGCACGTCTTGAAGAATCTTTGTATACTCTCTTGCATTCTTCTTCGTTTCCTTATCATACAACCACCCCGAGGCAAAGCATTCAAAGAGACCATTCTCCGTCAAAATTAGGGTCTCCTCTTCCTCACTCCACATTTGATGAAGCTGGTAAAGAAATTGCCCAATCGGAAAACCAAGAAAATGCCTTTTAGCCTTGAATAGTTCTGGATAATATTCCTGTAATCGATTGTTCAAGGAAGTAGCATTCGGGGCAAGATACGTCTTATATACTTTCTTTTCGTTTTTATCTTTTTCAAGATTGGTTTCATAATCTTGAAGAAAGGTATAAAAATCCTGAAAATCCTTGACTCTTAAATGCGCTGGGTTTTTATAGCCTTCGATTCGTTCTCCTTCAAAATCAGCCAGAAACTTATCGGCTAAGGTCCGCACTTGTCTCAAGTGCTTCTCAATTTCCCACTGATTCCTATCTACCCAACCATGTCTTCCGTTTATGAATTTCTCAATAAATAAAAACGTCTCTGGATACCGCTCATCGTAAAGATTCAAAAAGACGATGTTCACTCCGGCTTCTTTTAACAATAAAAATATTCGCTGCTGTTCAGGCGTCATAAAGTAGAAACCGTGAAGAACAATCGTATCAAAACCGACCGAATGGTTAATCTTATGAAAGTCGACCTCACTCTTATCATAAGAGTGTTCAATCATATCTTCGATTATATTATTCCAACGATTAGCTAGTGTTTTCTTGAAGCCAAAAGTAAGGAGATTTCTTACTTTCTTGATGGATGGATGCACTTCAAACCTTTTCCAAATCGTTAAAAATACTTTCTCTTTCGTGGAAAGAACGAGCTCGTCATCGTCTAAATCAGCAGGGGTTACTCCTGCTACTTCCATCATTCGAATGGTTTCAAGTACATCTATCTGATTACGGCGAAACGACGAAAGAAAGTTCTCTTCTAGCACCATCTCATTTTGGATAATCTCTGATAGATGCAAATATTGTTTTAGTTTCGTTTCCGAGCTGGACCAATTCCCCAGCAAGCTCTCTATCAATTGAATCGAACTCACAATCGGAGCGCTGATGAATGGGTGATTCTGCTGTTTTTGATATCGTTCATAGACCCCTTCCCTCATGTTTTTGGTAGCACATACATGAAGAACATCCCTATAAGGCTTAAAGCCGTCTAATCTGTCAAGAGTCTTAGGATTGGTATAGGTTACCACTTTACAATTCATACAAGTTGCACTCTCCTCCTAATTACCCATGTCCAATTGCATAGACCAGGTATCATCCATTCGTTTAATTGGTTGAAAAATAATGAGTCTCTCCCGAGATCTTGTCATCGCAACATACAGCAATCTTGTTTCTTCTTTAACAATTTCCTTTGTTTCTAAATCACTCAAATCATCATAATAACTGTTTTTAAGTTTCAGTTTCTTTAGAAACCAGCCGACTTTTTTCTTTTCATTATCAAATAAAATCTCATCCCATTCAAAATGGAAGGGTTGGTCTGTGAAAGGCATAATAACCGTATGGTATTCCAAGCCTTTTGATTTGTGAACGGTCACGATTTCGACTACATCCTCTGTATCAACTGCTTCCACTCGTGGTTCATCTTCTTCACGATTGGTTTTGATATTGATTCCAAGCCACGAGTGCAGGGCATACAATGTCGCATTCGTACTGTCAAACTGCTGATGAAGTAAGTTCATCAAATGATTTAGATTGTTTTGATATTTGTGAACCTCAAATTTAGCCTTTACTTTTTCCTTATTTGATGGTTCACCATCGATTAAAGCCAGTTTTTTAGAATAGAGAGTTTGAAAAACGTCCTGGGTCATGAACTTCCGAATCACCGCAAATACAGGCTTAATTCTTAATTCCTGCACAGCAACGTCAAAATCTTTATTTAGCCCATGGTTCTGCCGTAAATACGCAAGAATCCGATTATTATCACCCTTGAATTTCACTAAGTTCTCTAACAACACTTCCGTTTTGAAAAATGGAGTCGCCAATGCATTCAGCACGCTTTTCGCATCATTTGAATAGAGCAGTGCTCCTAATAAACGATAAAAATCCTTTACCGCCTCGCTATTATAAAAAGTTCCACCAACATTCATCTCCACAGTAATTCCATGCTCATCGAGCCATTCATAAGCACACTTCGCTTGCTTATTCGTCCGAACAAGCAAGGCAATCTTCTTTTTCTTTGATTCATGCGTCTGTTTTTTTACAAGCTCTTGCGCGTTCTCCACTTCATTCAGTACTTTTCCTTTTAGTTCATCAGTCCATTTATTGTACTTTTTCACTCGGAATTCATTCATACCAAAAGTCGAACCTTCATTTCCAATCAATCGATCTTGTTGTTCATACGTTAACTCGCCACGCTTACCCCACGTCATAAAATAACAATCCAACTTTTCCAACAGTGTCTTGGAAGTACGGTAATTAATTTGAAGAGGTTCTTCAATGAATGCTTCGTCAACGTTTTCCCTCAATTGAGTAAAGGACGTATAATCCGCCCCTCTGAAACGGTAGATTGATTGCTTGATGTCACCTACGACAAATAATCTTGCTTGAATCATTTTATTAATTTGGGCAACAAGCTTGATTTGGACATCGTCACTGTCCTGAAATTCATCGACAAACAAGTATGCAAACTGATACGGCATTTCTTTTAATATTTCAGGTTTTTCCGAACTGATTTCACTAATTTTCCGTACAAGATCTCCTATTGTGATAGCGTTCTCCCGCCGTTTTACTTGATTAAACTCTTCTTCACACCTCGGGAATACATATGTGAATAGGTCATTGAACTTCTCGAATACTTCTTCTGAGGAGTAATTTCCTCTCCACTCTAAGTCAGCAATTTGTTTCTTGCTTAACCCTTTACTTTCCATTTCATCCCAGAAAGACTCCACAATCTTTACAAGTTCATAGTGTCGGAACCCATCAAGCCCTAACTCATTACTAGGTCTGCCAGCCACATACTCATTTAAAATCGTACTGATGATTTCTTTACGTTTGACCTTGTACCCTTTAAGCTGTACATTGCGGCCAAAACCAAGGATAAAACCAAGATCCTTAATTAAAGATTTCGCAAAGGAATGTATAGTGCTGATGTTCATTTCCCTAAGTTCCTCTGCATACTTTAAGTACCTTGGCTGTCTCGTTACCTGTTGCCTAAGCACCAATTCCTTCTTCAAACGATGCTTCATCTCTTGAGCTGATTCTCTCGTAAAGGTAATCATCACGATATCCTTTAGAGAAAGCTCTGGAACCATCGCGAGCAAAAACATAATCCGTTGTGTCATGACCGTAGTTTTCCCGGTTCCAGCCCCCGCCGTAATCGTCAAGTTTTCCTCTACCGGAGAGTGCTCAACTTTGTACTGCCCTTTGTTAAAGTTCGGAAATTTGTCTAGCCAATGCTTCTCGAATTCCTTATCCACTCCAGCTCCATCGATAACATAAATTGGCTTTGCCAATTTATATGGCTGTTTTGAAGAAAAATATTGAAACAAATAGGCTTTTTCAAACTTTTGATAAAAATCAATTGGGAACCATTCTGGTTTCTTTTTAAAATGAGACAGAATGATGACTTTAACTCCTTTTTCCAATAGTGGTTCAAATAATCGCTTATCTTGCAGCAGCTTTGTTTCCGTTGAAGCTATGTAAAGCAGCGAATATTTCGGACCTTCTTCTACCCCAGAAGTCTCAGGTAACTTCCCACCATGGATTAATTCCGTTAAACTTTCCCACTCATTTTCCTTTAATGAACTATTAGTTCTACTTAAGGAGACAGATGTTATGCGTCCAAGAAACGCTTCCTTATTAGAAAGATCCTCCTTGAATAAGATGGGCGGATTACTTGGCAAGCGACCAAATCCGCTCTCTTCCCACTCCATTTTTGTTATATATGGAAGGGCTACCAAAACTCGTCTTGAAAGCTTATTCGCTAAATCTCCTTTCTCTTTAATCCAATCCATCAAACTATGCATTTGATTCTCCGCCTGTTGATATGGATTTCCTTCTTCCATATAGAAGTTTTGATAAACCCATTTATGCCCTTGTATCGCAACAATTTGGTCAATCGTAATTCCTTTTACTTCAATAATATTAATCCCTAATTCTTTATCTAGAAGCAAGATGTCCGGTTCTTTTCTTCCGGAATAATCAGCTGAGAAAATAGGATAGTTCCAATAACCTAAACATTCTCTCTCCTTAAAGTTTTCTTTAATTGACTCCCATACAATCCCTTCCGCTTTGCTACCCTTCTTTTTTCTTACAAAGGTAGAAATAAACAATCCAGCCAATACTTCACCTACTTTAGTCATTTTTTCCTATTATTCAATATCTATTATTATAGCAAAAAAGTGGTAAATTGTAAGCGGACCCAAACTTCCTACAAGCATAGTGGAAAGATATTATTTTTTCATATTAAGGTAATAAAAGAAAACCTGCTATCAGGTGTGCACTCTTTTTATTATATATAAATTTAATAATGTATTATAAAATGCAAATAGAACAGTATTTCTACTGTTCTATAATATAGTTATTATTACTACTCACCAAAGAAAAAGTGGTGCGAACAGCAATAAATAAGAAGAAAAATATAGCCTGCATGCACCCAATCCTTCAAGTATCATTATAACTATATATAACATATTAAAACCTATAGTTATAATATTCACGTGTAATGTTTCTTGTATACTATTATACATTACTTAAAGCAAAACAATTCACCAGACTTTCTTGCACAATTTTAATAAGGCTAATCATACTTAATCAACTACTCCATTCTAAATTTCAAAAATCACATAAAAAATAACCCGAGCCTATAACTATAGAACCCAGGTTATCCCAACACTTTATTATTTTAAACGTATCAGAAGCCTATGCCACATTTATTTCCTAAAACAAACTCAATTGCACAATACTATCCATCTTCTCTTCTTCTTTGTTAATCTCTAAAATCCTTTGACCCATTCGCTCCACCAAATCAACCACTAAAGCATTTCCCATACAAAAGTATCTGTTTCTTTGTGGCATTCCTGTATTCGTCCAGTCCATTGGGAAACCATTTAACAGTTCACATTCAGCTGGTGTTAAATATCTTAGTCTTTTTGTATAAGGATCTTCAATAACATGGGAACTTCTATTACATGTTCCTTCACTTGTTAACATTGTACGCCCAGGCTTATCTAAATCATCAGGGAAAGCCATTCCTCCCTCAGAGTAGAAATATTTATGACCTGTCGCCTTTGATACTCTTTCTTCTTTTTTAGGACCTTTAAGATACTTAAGTTCCTCAAATTCCGTTCTGCCCTTTTTGTTAACCTTATCCATTTTTAAATAATACGATTCATCTGCAGGGCCAAATTTATCATATACCTTTTGAACAACTTCACCTAAAGTCTCTGGACTTTCAGTTACTGGAACTAATTCTTCCGTATATACTTGTCCATCCATCATTACGCCAGAATTATAGTATTCAGCTTTAAATGTATCAGAAACTTCAATAATATCGACTGGCAACTCAAATTGCCCTCTTTTTTTGTTTTCTTCAGGTGCTTCATGCACATTAAAAATTGGAGCGAAGAATCCATTTTCACACAATATCTCTAAAGGCTTCATCTTACTTTGAACAGATGTGAAATGAGATTCTTTTAAATACGCAAAAATAAATACTCTTCGTCTTCTTTGAGAATTTCCATAATCCGCAGCGTTAATAACTCTCCATTCCACTACATATCCTGCGTCTCTAAAGCTCGCCAGCATAATAGAAAAATCACGACCTCTTTGTTTTGCTGGTGACTTTAATAATCTATCTACATTCTCTAACAAAACAAATCTTGGCTTGCGAGAATTAACTATGTTCATTATCTCCCAAAAAAGAACACCTTTTTTCCCTTGTATTCCTTTTTCATTTGATAAAGTACGTGCTACAGAATAGTCTTGACAAGGGAATCCACCTACTAATAAATCATGCTCAGGTATTTCCGGCCAAGCTTCTGCTATATCTCTATTTACATGTATTCCTTTATTTTCAAAGCGAGTTGCATAACAATTAAATGCATGTTGTGCTTTAGTTGAGGGCTCCCACTGGTTTCCCCAAAGAACTTCAAAGTTTTCGTTTGCTTCTAGTCCTAATCTAAAACCTCCTACTCCCGCGAAAAGTTCTACTACTTTCACCATAAATACACGAACATCCTTTCGGTATTTTATTTATCTATGCTTCATTATAATAAAAAGTGAGGAAAAGATCAACTATAACATTTTAGGAATCATATTTTTTACAGTTCCTTTTTTGACTTGTAACCGTTAAGAAAATAATTCGTTACTATATCAATAGTATAAACGAAACAAATTGCCTTGAATAGATCCAATATAACTGTTCGTTAATAGAACAAACTGACTTTTCCTTCTTATAAATTTTACTTGTATAAAATTGAAACAGCTTTTTATTATAGCATAGATTTAATATGTATTGTTTAAAATCATACTACGCAGCACTGGATACAGAAAGGAGTTTATTATGGACTATACTACAATAGAAGAACTAATGAAAAAAGCACATGAAGCTGAAGGAAAAACATTTGGTGAAATTGATTCCACTAACCGACTTGCAAATGCTAAATCGAAAGGTGGACTAGGGCAAGTAATCGAAGAAAGCTTTTTTGGATATGAAGTCAATTCAAACGCAGAAGCTGACTTTAAACACCTTGGTATTGAACTTAAAGTAACTGCATTTAAACAAAATAAAAACGGTTCATTATCTGCCAAAGAGCGGCTGGTCTTAAATATTATCAACTATATGGAAGAAGTTCATACACACTTTGAAACCTCAAGCTTTTGGAAAAAAAACGAAAAACTACTATTAATGTTCTATGAATGGGTACCTGGTGTAGACCGTAAAGATTTTCACATTACAAAAAGCCTTTTATTCACCTATCCCGAAGCTGATTTAGAAATAATTAGACAGGACTGGGAAACCATCGCAAATAAAATTCGTGCCGGCAAAGCACATGAATTATCTGAAGGTGATACAAACTATTTAGGAGCTTGCACTAAGGGTTCCAATAAAAATTCACTTCGCTCACAACCGTATTCTGAAATTCCAGCAATGCAAAGAGCTTTTTCGTTAAAGCCTTCTTATATGACAGCACTAGTTCGCAGGTATCACCTAAACGAAGAACTAGTAAGTTTTACAACAACAAATGAACTAAAAGGAAAATCTTTAGAAGAAATCCTTTATTCAAAATTTAAAAATTACATAGGCTTAACTGATCAAGAAATCGCTCAAAAATTATCTATTGATTACAAACCTACAACAAAAAGCTTTGTTCCACTATTAGTAAGCTCTTTACTTGGTATCAAAGGAACTCGACTCGATAAAATTGAAGAATTTGCGAAAGCTAATATAGAATTTAAAACAGTTCGTTTAGAACCCAACGGTAAACCCGAACAAAGCATGTCATTTGAAACAATCGATTTTCATCAATGGACAAATGAATCCTGGGAAGAAAGCGAAGTTCGAGAACGCTTCTATCAAACCAAGTTTTTATTCGTAATTTTTGAATTTAACCAAACAAAAAAAGAAAATCCAAACCGTAAACTCTACTTTAAAGGGATTAAACTCTGGAACATGCCTGCTCCTACAATAGAAAAAGAAATACGTGAACTATGGGAAGAAGTGAATAAAGTAATACGTGAGGGTATTCAAATTGAATATAAAAAACGTGGTGATAAAGTCGTCGAAGCAAATAACCTACCAAAAATAAATTTCAATGGCGTTGCGCATATTAGACCAAAAGCTCGCAATGGTGCTGATAAAGTAACTTTACCTAATGGTCAGCATATTACAAAGCAGTGTTATTGGCTGAATAATTCTTATATTGCTCAAATTATTAACAAGATGGATAAATAACTATTCATTCCTAATCTTTTTCATTAATAAAAATGGATTATAGCTAGATGATATATAACTTATCCAGCTATAATCCATTTCATATACGCAAATCATTAAAATTATCTATGCCTTCATTATCATTGAAAATACTTCTGATAATCCTCTTCATTTTTAAATTCAATCGGCCCAACATCCATTCGGAATTTTCCATTCTCGTACAATAATGGTGAAGCCTCTGAATGGTCTTTTGAGTAACTTTCTACATGTGAAATTTTCATCTCATTTGAATTGGTGAAATCAATATGAGCAATGCAGACCCAATAAGCGTGGTCATTTATTTCTAATAATGGTGCTGTTACAACGCTTCCCATATGATTATCAACAACAGCTTTAGCCTTCATAGAATAGAAACTACCTATTCCATTTCCGACAGCACTATATGCAGCAAATAAAACATATTTTAAAGCTTCTGGTCGGTAAATACGAATTGTTTCTTTTCCTGGTTCTTGCGAATCACCGTCCAATACAATATACGGCGATACTTTAGACGAACCTAGATTTTTATAATAAACTTTTCCTATCTCTCCATTCGTTGTTACGTAAAAACAATATAAGTCTAAATCTTTATTTGTTTCCCACTCTAAAGTAGCTGTTACCATTTTAGATTTTTGTATATTTATAGATTGTTTTTTCTTCAATTCAACCTTCACTGCATTAATAGCTTTTTGTACTGGAGGCTTAGTAGGAACTATTTTCTTCTCTACAGGAGGAGTAAATTGTTTTTCATCTTCTGCGATTTCTATTCCAAAATTTGTACACAATGCAGCTAACCCACCAAAATAGCCAGCTCCAATAGGATTGAACTTCCATCCTCCTCCATGTCGATATAGCTCTCCAACAATAATGGCACTTTCATCTGTAAATGGATATGTAATAGGAAAATGAATAATTTCTAAACCTGATTGTGCGTTACTTATTTTCAATTGAATATGGGAAACATCTCGTAACGCCTGTTTCTTCTCTTCCGCATTATGAATTGTAATCGAAAAGACAATCTTTTGTACCTCATCTTTTATATGAGTAAAATCTATCGAAAATCTTTGTTTACTTCCATTTGTTTCATTTTGATTCAATTGAACAGATCGACAACTAGAATAAGGTTGTCCATAGAAAACGAAATCTTCTTCTTTAGTAATTTTCCCATTAAACCCTACTAAAAAAGCTGATGCATCTACATCCATATTCATCGGGGCATTCCAAGTTAAATCTACCAGTAAACCTCTAATCTCCGGATGATTATTAGTGACGTCTATCTTTTGTCCCCTTACTAAAGTATGTATCATCATAATTCCCCCGTCCTATACCTTTAATGTTCTATCATTCAGTCCAATTATACTCCCCTTTAGATTTTCCTTTCTATCTTAAATATGAAACCATAATAATGAATTATCATTATAAAAGGAAAAATCTATATAAAAACTTATTGAATCAACTAATCTCTATTTAAAATTCTAAATAAATATACTAAGAATGATGTCAATATTTCATGAGTACAGGTGGCTAAAATTACTTATCAACTCTAGCTCCACCAACCATCCCCCCATACCACCTACTACTCTCCTCCAAAAACCCCCTCGTCTCCCCACTATCCTTATAATAAGAATTCCAACCCCGCTCCCTCAAAATCCCCTTCCAACTATCACTCTCCACCATCCTCTTAATCACACCATCCCAATAAGCAACCTCTTCCTCCGTCATATCTTTTGGGCCCATAATTCCTTTCCAGTGCTGGAATATGACGTTGATTCCTTGTTCTTTCCAGGTTGGGATTTCTGGTAGTCGGTCTAGTCGTTTTGGTGCGGATACGGCTAGTATTTTTATTTTGCCGGCTTTGTATTGTTTTTCGGCTTCGGATAGGGTCATGGTTGCGGCGCCTATTTGTTTGTTCGTTAGAGCATTTATGATTTTTTCTTTGTTTTCGTAGACGAAGAATTGTAGTTCGGCAGGGTTTATGCCGAATGCTTTGCTTACTTGTACGAAGGATAGGTGATCGTCGTTCCCTAGGCCGGGGGCAACGCCAATTTTGAAGTTTTTCTTGTTTTGTTTTAGTTGTTCCATTAGTTCGTTTGCGTTTTCTATGTTTGAGTCTTTTGAGACGACAACGACCTCCCAATCCGATGCGAGAGTTGCGAGCGACGTAAAGTCTTTATATGTTAGTTTACTGTGGCCTAGTAGGTTGTTCGTTATGAGTAAGCTTGAGTTAATCGCCAGTACGTGACCACCTTTTTGTTTCGTATATTTCCATCCGACATCACCGCTGCCGCCTACTTTGTTTGTGACAGTGATTGGTTTTGTGAAGATTTTTTCTTCTGTTAGTGTTTTTTGCATCGCCCGTGCTGTTAAGTCCCATCCTGCTCCTTGAACGTTTGGTGCAACGATTTCTAATTTGTCGATGTTCACTTTATTCGTATGGGATTTTTCCGAGGAACAACCAGCTATTACTCCTGTCATGATCCATATACATAGTAATAATCGTTTTTTCATAGTCCTCGTCCTATTCGGTACTTTCGTTCTGGTCGTCCGATAATGCCGTATGTGTATTCTACTGTGCATTCGCCGGTCGCTACTAAGTATTCTAAATATCTTCTTGCGGTTGTTCTGGAGGCCCCCATTTGTTCTCCCATTTCTTCTATTGTAATGCCCTCTTCGAATCCTTTTATAATGTCTTTCACTTTTTTCAGTGTTAACGGATCAACACCAGTCGGTAAGTTTTTTATGTCTTGTGTTTGTGAAATACCGAAGAAGTTATCGATGAGTGCTTGATTTACTTCATTGTTACTATGTAATAGTTGCTTCTTTCTTTTATAGTCTTCAATTGTGCGAACAAATTTTTCTAACGTGACCGGTTTTATAAGGTAGTTGCTTACGCCGTTTCGAATTGCTTTTTCTAGCATATGGTTTTCATTTGCCGCAGTAACCATAATGACGTCAACGTTTGGAAAGTCAGCGTGGATTTGTGGCAATAAGTCTGTTCCAATTCCATCTGGCAAGTAATTATCTAATAGAAGTAAATCGATTTCTTCCTTTTGTAGTAGTTCCATCGTTTCTTTCGCGTTCAATGATTTTCCGATTACTTTTACATCCTTTATTTTTAATAAAAACTCCTCTTGAATTTGCGCGACGCGGAAATCATCTTCTGCAATTGCAACCTTCAACATATGTCCATCCCCCTGTTTGTCATGTACTTTCTTTCAATGTTTTCGGAAGGTAAATTGTAAAAATAGCTCCCCCATTTTTCTCGTTTTGAATTTCAATTGTTCCCTCTAGTAGATCTACCATTTCTTTCACGTTTGCTAGTCCGTAACCACGATCAGTTCCTTTCGTTGAAAATCCTTTTTGAAAAATGATCGTAATTTTTTCTACCGGTATCCCTATCCCGCTATCTATCACTTCAAATACAATATCGTGCCCAATATCCGTAACAAAGAAGGAAACACTCTTTTCCTCTCGTTCGCTCACCGCATCAAATGCATTATCGATTATGTTTCCAAGAATCGTAATAAGGTGCGACACCTTTATATGGTCTGGTAACGGATGAAGCGCACTATCTCCTTCAATATGAAAATCAATTTTCTTTTCAGACGCTGTTCCGAGTTTTCCTAATAAAATAGCTTGTACTTTCGCATCGTGAATTTGATGAAATAAAATATGATTTTGGCTTTGATGAATAGTAGATCCTTGCTGGATAAATTCAATTGCTTCTTTGTAATGTCCTAACTGAAGTAATCCTGATAAAACGAAAAGTTTATTTGTAAATTCATGTGTTTGAGCACGTAAGTCCTCGGAATATTTTCTTACCTCAGATATTGTATTAACAAGGTTTTGCAGTTCTGTTTTATCTCTAAAACTACATACAACTCCTACCGTACTGTTATTTTCGAGTATCGGCGTCATATTTAAAATAAACACCTTATCTTGAAACGCGATTTCTTGATCGTTTTCTAGCACTCTCTCCATATTAAATTCCGGTAAAACTTTTGAAATGTGCTGCTGCATATAATCATCATTCACATGCAGCATCTCTTCTGCCGACGTGTTCATCATCGTAATAAAACCATTTTGATCAATGGCGATAATCCCTTCTTTTATAGATAGTAGTATCGCGCTTCGTTCCCGGTATAGCGCTGCGATTTCATTCGGCTCTAAACCGAGTGTATCTTTCCTAATGCTACGCGCTAAAAGAATGCCACCAACAATGCCGGCTACTAATACTGCTAATGAAAAGAGGATAATTTCTTTCGTTCTACTCAATATGTTAGATTCAATACCTTTTATTAAAAACTCTACCGTCACAACGCCTACTACTTGATCGTAATCTCCGTTATGAACAATAATAGGTGCCTTTGCCATTAAGGCTGGACCACTTACACCATTTCCTTCAAGCGTATAGTACCCTCCAAAAGTGAGTGCCTCATAGTTATACGGGTTGTTACTCTTTGTTCCAATCAACTCAGAATTAGAATGGGAATACATAACCCCATAGCGATCTTCTATAATGACATAATCCGCACCAGCTTGCTCACGAACTTGTTCCGCAATGGATTGGATCGTACTTTTATGTTCGTTATATTGAAAAGCCTCTTTTATAGCTGGCATAAAAGAAAGAGATTTAGCCGTTTGCAGCGCTAACTGTTCTACTTGGCGCTTCGTATCAACGGACTGAATGTAAACAAATATTCCCGTTAATAGGAGAACGACAAATAAAATTAACTCGATAATTAAGCTTACTATTTTCGTTTGTAATGACACTTTGCGTGATTTTTTCATGCTTCATATCCTTTGATAAAATATTCAAAACTATCAATCTCCTTTTTCTATTATTATGACAAAACTGAAAATGAAGCAACTATTAAAAATATCCATGTACATAAAGTACAAAAAGAATAAAATTGTCATAATATTGAGATTTTAAATAAAGAACAGTACAATTCAAATACAATGAACACGCTTTCATATATACCTTTTATTACTAAGCAAGAGGAGGAATTAGTATGGCTCAAGCAAAATCTAATCGAGTCGCCGGCAATATTTTCAAAGGTTCTGTCGGCAATTTAATTGAATGGTACGACTGGTACGTTTACTCTGCTTTCGCTGTTTATTTTTCAGCAGAGTTCTTTCCTAAAGGAGATCCAACGAGTCAATTACTGAACACAGCAGCTATTTTCGCAGTTGGGTTTTTAA
This sequence comes from Bacillus sp. BF2-3, assembly GCF_008368795.1. Lineage (NCBI taxonomy): Bacteria > Bacillati > Bacillota > Bacilli > Caryophanales > Bacillaceae > Bacillus > Bacillus sp. BF2-3. The sequence goes on along the minus strand of NZ_QOSA01000020.1, from coordinate 53,679 downwards.
TGCGCCCTATTGGGAGTTTATTAATGGGACGTTATGCGGATCGGCATGGACGCCGGGCGGCATTAACGCTTTCCATTACGGTTATGGCCGGTGGTTCTTTAATTATTGCCTGTACACCTAGTTACGAAAGCATCGGTATTATGGCACCAATTATTTTAGTTCTTGCTCGTTTACTTCAAGGATTATCACTTGGCGGAGAGTACGGAACTTCCGCAACGTATTTATCTGAAATGGCTAGTAGTGGACGCCGCGGTTTTTATTCAAGCTTCCAATATGTAACGCTCGTTGCTGGACAGATGGTTGCGTTAGGCGTTCAAATTGTTCTTCAGCAATTACTAAGCGAACCAGATATGAAAGCTTGGGGATGGCGTATTCCATTCATTATTGGAGCGATGGGTGCAGTAGCTGTATTATGGCTTCGCCGCACGATGGATGAATCGGAGCAATTCGCAAACATAAAATCACAAAAACGTGAAAGCGCAGGAACCATTCGCGCTCTTATGAAACATCCGAAAGCAGTATTAACAGTAGTCGGCCTAACATTAGGAGGCACTGTTGCATTTTATACGTACACAACATATTTACAAAAGTTCATGGTAAACACAGTCGGCCTTCCGAAAGAAGTTGTAAGCTGGATTAACTTTGTCGCACTACTTATATTCGTCGTACTTCAGCCAATTGCAGGGCTATTATCCGATAAAATTGGACGCCGCCCACTATTAATGGCATTCGGTATTCTCGGAACATTACTAACAGCACCGATCTTCTTCTTCATGGAAAAAACGACAGAACCAATCGTAGCATTTTTACTCATGATGGTCGGTCTCATTATCGTTACTGGTTACACTTCCATTAATGCAATTGTAAAAGCAGAACTCTTCCCAACTGAAATCCGCGCACTAGGCGTAGGTTTACCATATGCACTAACCGTTGCGATATTCGGTGGAACAGCTGAGTTCATCGCATTATGGCTAAAGAGTATCGGAATGGAGTCACTATTCTACTTCTACGTAGCTGGATGTATCGCGATCAGCTTTATTACGTATTGGCGTATGGATGAGTCATCGAAGACTTCGCAGATTGAGGCGGAGCTTGGTGGTGGGGATAAATTAGTTAATAATAAGTCTAGTTAAAATTATGTATTCTATAATCTTCGTTTATCTGAACTCGATTTGCTTTATCTAAAAAAGCATAATTCATTCATATATAATTTAAAAACCTCTACTTATATGTAGAGGTTTTTGTATGACGAAAAAACACGTATTATCGACAATTGCAAAAAGCCAGAGATTTTGCCGATGTAGAATTCATTGGTACTCACACCATGCGAAAAACCTTCGGCTATTGGTTCTATAAACAAAAGATGTTGCTATGTTACAAGAAATTCTTAACCATAGCACACCACACATCCCCCTGAAATATATTGGAATTAATAAAGAAGAAAAAGATAATATTCTTGATACATTTCAAATTTAATTTACTTAAAATTACTATTTCAATCATCATAAAAAAGACCTTTTATTTTAAAATAAAAGGTCTTTTTTATAAACATATATGTATTAAGATTTATATTTTTTTACTGTACAAGGAATAGTTACAATGTACAAATCTATAGCATAGATTGTAACCCAGATACCTTTACCTTCAGCTTCTAACTTTTTATCTAGTTGAGACAAATGCTCTGAAACTTTTCTTTTTCCCCATCTTCTAGGAAACCATTGAAAAACCTTAGGAACATTATATTTTTTATTATACCAAGTATTCAATCTCCAAAAAATGAAAAAAAACAAAACAATAATTATGATATGAAAAATATCAGAATATGAAATTCCTAAAACCATATTATATTTTCTCCATTTTCACTAAAACTCAGATAATTTACTTCTTAATTCTAATTCATCCTCTGTTTCGAAACCCTTAAATAATAAATGAATTATTTGATTATGATTAAAAAACACATTATATTCTTTTAATAAATTACCATGAGGATATGGACAAGAAACATAATCGCATAATTTATTATCAGCTTGTTGTTGCTTTCTTCCATAAATCATAAGAGGTTGATTAATTTCTTCTATAAGAGCTACAGAACCAATTGGTAATAATTAGCCTCCAATTGGAAAATAAGGGACAAACAAAGACAATCTACTCAGCTCCCCTAAGGTTTTAATGGTTTAATATTTTGATTTTCAAGTTTGCCTTCACAAATTCCTGTTAACACTGATAATAAAAAAACATGCCGTAAAACGGGCGATCAATTTGATCATAAAGGTCATACGCTTCGCCGAGTAGAAAACGTTTGGATAAATACGAAGCAAATAAATTATTAAAAGATTGTAACCCCTACTATAAGAAATACTATTATTACCAAAGGAAGAATGATAATCATAAAGGATATTATTATTGTTAATAATGCTTTCCATGCTGAAAATTGGTGTGCTTCTCCTAAACATTTTAAGGAAATAATGATTGTCCAAATTGCAATAACTATATCAATTATGGCAAAAATAATAAACAAAATCGTTAAAGTTATGCTACTATCCATTTTCGGTGTCTCACTCGTAAAGTTTTCTATCCCAAACAAGAAAAATGAAGGCAACCAAACTAATATAAGAGAATAAACGTAAGGTATATAAGAATAGGCAACTGAGTAACGTGTTTTTTCAAAGGTACCTTGTCCACCAAGTTTTTTTGCTACCCAATTAAATAACGCTGGTAGCAAAAAATAATAAATTAAGAAAGCAACGAAGGTACCGAATATAACTATTGAAATTATTGAAAATGGACTACTTATTGAATCCGCCACATTTTTAGAAGATGCTCGATCTAAAGTCTGTACGAATGAGCCTAATAAAATGAGTAAAAACACATTCTTAGGTTTGGATATAAAAATTTCTTTCATTGTATCACGTGGTTTTGTCCAAATGGAGAACCAAGGATTGAGTGCACGTTTAAATTGATTTTCTGAAGTTTCCATAAAAAACATTCCCCTTTCTTAAAACATATTAAATATAAATCCCTAATTATCCCAGTTATCTATATAGAAATATTAAAGCATAAATAGTCGATTATTTAAATATAAATATTCAATTATTTAATTTCATCTGAAACTCAGGCGGAGTGCTTCTTAGCAATTACCTCTATATTTTCTTGTATTTTTAACTATAGGCTGAGTAGTTACTTTCATTTTGAGTACCTCATATTCTTTAATACATTGGATAAACAGTTATAATCTTATCATTAATAAGAACAAACCTAATTTCCATTCCTTCAGATGTTTTACTAGAATATAATCTTCCTCTTATACATCTTTTATTGCTATAAGTCTCGTAAATGGCTTCCATAAGAAGAATGCAATTATATACTTGAAATGCAACAAATCCTCTTTAAAAGCCTATACGTATTTTCCCTCCATCTTCTATATGCTTCCGTAAATAATAGTACTTATGGAGTTCTATAATCATATAAAACAAAACAAACGAAATCACTGTGCATGCAGACATAAATACAATTGCCCCCATCTGTTGTGTTGCAATGCTAAGAATTATATTAGCAATTAACTGCCCCGATCCCGCTGCAATAGCTGCTACTTTTACACCACCAGTTCCTTTCGATGATTTTGATTTTTTTCTTGGTTCCTGAAGTTTTTCAATATGATTTTTATAAAAATAATACAAAGCAAAACCATACAAACCAAATGAAAGAATAAAATAGATGGGATTTTGTAATTGTAACACTTCATAAGCATATTTTTGAGTTATAACCAATAATCCGACTGAACATATGCCGCCATATACTCCTCGAAATAGAGTGTATTGTAACTGTCGTTTCCGAGGATTGATAGCAATCCATATCGCCCACAAATTTAAAAAAACAACTGGAGGAGTTACTATATATACATAGAGTAATCGAAAAGGATTCGCAAACGCAGGCAAAAGAACAAACACGTCTGCCCCCAAAAGGACAAGAACAATTACGTGGACTCTTATTTCATTTACAGGATAAAGAGCCATATAATGTGCAAAAGCTTTCTTATTAAAATCTAGACTTTTTTTCATATTAATTAAACCACCCTGCTATTGTTGACCAAGCTTTTTTCGAACCTGTTTTCACCATATCCTTAATACTTTCATCTTCACCATCATCATCTAAATCAACATCCCATTTTACACCTTTTGTGAAATATTATTCTCTTCTCGAAAAGAAGATCAACCCATTAATAAGATCTAGACTTATCAAAAATCTCAAAACCCTGGAGACTTTGCCGGTATCGAATCTATTAGGACCCACACCATGCGTAAAACCTTTGGCTATTGGTTCTATGAACAAAAGACATTGCAATGTTGCAAGAAATCTTGAATCATAGCACACCACAGATTTTCACTTAAATATATTGGTATCACTAAATAAGAAAAAAGTAATACCTTAGTTACATTTCAAATTTTCAAAATAAAAAGGGCATATCCCTTTCGGAATTGCCCTTTACCTTAAGAGTATATGTCAGCTTATTATTTATTTCTTTTCACAAAATGATGAATCCCTTCAAAGATTACTTCTTTTAGAGCTTCTGCATAATCCGAATAACCTTGTTTCCCTGCAATTATTTCCAATAATCCCCTTACATTCCCATCAAGTATTATAGTAACTCCTGGCGTCAGTTCACCAGTTCCTTCATTCTTAAATGTTTCTTTTATCATAATTAATTTATTTTCTTCAATGACCTAATCCTCTCTAACTAAATAGCTTTTATTCTTATCTTCCCAGTATCTATATTCATAGGGTACTTGTTCATCAAATCGCTGTAAATAACCTCTCCAGTTATTCGGAATATATTCTTCAAAAGATATTGATTCCGGATAATTAGAATAAAAAATTAAACGCTCAAAATCTATTAGGAAACATGGATTATAATCATAATAGGCTTCTTCTCTATTAGTTCTTAGTTCTCTTAAAAATTCTAACCTAATATCTTCTGTAAATCTTTTATATTTTTCTATTCTTTCTAAAAAGTTAGCTATTGTAGTCTCATTTAAAATACTAATGCCTTTTCTTTCCTCTGGATATTCACTAGGAGAATATCCAGCTTGATTATAATCTAAATACCATAAATCCGATTCAGTTATATACCAATTGAGCTTATTTTTATATTTTACACCTACTATAATATTTTCGGCGTATAAAGGCTTAATCATTTAACACGCTCTCCTCTCTTACTTAATAAGTTTAGCATTCCGTCCGTATTCTACCAACCACCGACTAATGGGGTCAGGTAATTCGTATGCAACACCTTCAAATCCATATTTATCAAAAATACCCTTGTCAACAATCTTAGGAGCTGTTCTACCTTCGTTAAGTGGATTAGTTTTATAATCCTTCTGAATAAAAACAGCCTATGTAGTTATACAGGTTCTTCAACCATAAGTAGTTGTTTTCTTCCGTAAATTACAACCTTTTTTGTCCCTCCTTTTAAGAGAACAATAGAACTATTTGGTAAAAACTTTTCTTTAGAAAATTGCATAATTCCCCATCCTTGCTTTATCTAAATGTAATTCTATATTCATGATGTTGCTTCTCCCTTTTCTTTTCCGCATTCTTTACTGACTATAGGAGAACCACGATTATATACTTAAAATTCAATACAGACTCTTTAAATGGTTTCATGTGTTCTACCCCCATCTTCTATATGCTTCCTTAAATAATAGTACCTATGGAGTTCCATAATGAAATGAAACAAAATAAACGAAAGCATGGAGTATACACACATTAATACAATTGCTACCATCTTTTGTGTTGCAAAACCAAGACTGATATTAGCAATGAGTTGACCCAATCCTACAAAAGCCACTACTCCAAAACCAGAGTTTTTTTTCGATGATTTTGATTTTTTGATTGGTTCCTGAAGTTTTTTAATATGATTTTTATAATAATAATTCAAAGCAAAAATATACAAACCAACCGAAAAAATAAAATAGATAGGAGTTTGTAATCCTACCATTCCATATGCAAACTTTTGGGTTATAACTAACAATCCTGCTGAACATACGATGCCAAATACCCCACGAAATAGAGTGTATTGTAATTGTCGCTTCCTAGGATTTATAACAATCCATATTGCCCATACATTTAAAAAAGCAACTGGTGGAACTATTATGTACATATATATCGGTTGAACAGGATTCGCAAAAGCAGGTAAAAGCACAAATATATCTGCTATCCCAATCACAAGAGTAATTATAGTCGATCTTATATCATTTACAGCATAAAGAGCCATATAATATTCAAAAGCTTTCTTATTAAAATCTATACTTTTTTTCATGTTAATTAAACCACCCTGCTACTGTTGACCAAGTTTTTTTCGCACCCGTTTTCACCATCACCATCTAAATTACCCCCCATTTTACACCTTCTGTGGAATATTATTCCCTTCTTGAAAAGAAGATCAACCCATTAATAAGATCTAGACTTATCAAAAATTTCAAAAAGCCGGAGATTTTGCTGGTATCGAATCTATTGGGACTCGCACCATGCGCAAAAGCTTCGGCTATTGGTTCTATAAACAAAAGACGTCGCTATGTTACAAGAAATACTCAATTATAGCACTCTATAAATTACACTGAAATATATTGGTATCAATAAGGAAGAAAAAGATGATATACTAGATAATTTCTATATCTAATCATATATGATCAACATAAAGAAAAATTTGATATACAATCAGATTTAAAAACATTACTTAATAATTCTTTGAATTAAATTGGAGCTGATTCTCTACTTAAAAAACATGATTACTATATATTTCACCAGAATACAGATTCAAAACTATTTAATTAAAGACTAAAAAAAGCATCTATCTTTAGATGCTTTTTTCAATCCAAAAACTATTTTTCTTTTTTCCATGATATTCGAAATTCCCCACCATGTTCTTCCGTTTTAATTTTAACCTTATATGTATCATCCTTAGGCACTTTAATATTTTTTTCGCCTTCGCCACTATTAAACTCTAGTATTGTATTATCATTTGAATCCACAACATAAGCAATTATAGTTCCTTGTTTAGTTTTATCATCAAAAGAAAAAATCCAATTCTCACCTTTTTTAACTATCCTATCTTGAGTTGCAGATCCAGTAAATTTTCTATAATCTCCAGAGATACTACCTGATACACTATCTGAAGAACCATGAACTTTACCACCAACAATAGTTCCCTCTCTTGTAAAACAACCACTAAGAATTACTAAACACAAAACAAATAAAATTGTATTTTTAAAAATTCCCACTATCATTACCCTTCTATTCCCAATAAAATTTTCACCATTAAACTTATAAAAATAACTATAATAAAAAATTATATCCATTAAGATATATATGTTTTATTATAGTTATAAATTTCAAATTATTATTTCAAATCTTCACGCAACTTAATTTCATCCTCATTTATGTAACCAGTAAAAATAACTTCTGATATATATTCATGGTTAAAAAACATATTATATTCAGTTGAAACATTTCCAATAGGATAATAACAAGCCACATAATCCCAAGTTTCCTTAGTTTTTGAATCTTCCTGTTTTCTACCATATATCATCAAAGGTTGCTCCCATGTTTTAAATTTCACAACCGAACCTATTGGAAGTAGTTCTAACTCTAAATTTTGTACCATCTTAGTTTCCCCTTCTTAAAATAGCCTTTTTTATAAGGAAATAAGTGATAGAAAACAACAAACAAGTACCAATTGTACCAAAAACTGCAACCGAAATGTTACCTGCTAATGTTTCATTTGGATCCAATGCATTAGGTAAAATTGTACCAAAAATTGCAATACAAGCTAATATAATCATAAAATATTTAAATTGTTTCACTTTTTTATTCATGCTACTTATCTCCTTTATTCCTTAACATTAACTTCTAAACCAAATCCCCATAAACCTACATCAGGACCAAATGGTGCATGGAATTTGAATCCACTTTTTCCAGCTTCAAAAGATCCCCCGAGTGTTCCAAGCGATGCTGATCCCCCAGTGTGTAACTTTTTATCCATAAATGGAATAGGAATTTTTATAGCACTCTCATATTTTACTAGAGTAGCTTCAGCTCCTATATGTAAATTTCCATTTTCCACATGAGCACCTAAATCTACAGTAGCAAGAGCTACTTTAGCCTCAGCTCCTATTCCAAATCCTTTAATATTCTCTAGTTCTATTCCGGCTTGAGCTACTGTAAAACCAACCATTTGGTAATAGTTTCATTGATACTTTTGCCTTCTAAATATTAAATGAATTTTGCGAATTATAAATCCAATTCTTTTTCTTATTGTCTATACGTTTATAGATATACTCTACTGTAAAGTATGCAATAACATTGCAAATTAGTGACAGACCTATAAGTAAAAGTTTATCTTCTAACCGTATAGTAGAAGAAACCCCAATTAACAATATAAACATAATACATACAGTAAAAGTCAGAATTCTATTTATTGTACGCATATCTTAATTACTCCAGTCTTATATTAATCCCGTTTTTTTGTAAATTTATCATAAAATTTCTCTTGCGCCCACCTTCCGAATTTTAAAAAACATATTAAACCTGCTCCCAAAAGAATGAGAACGATAGTTCCTAACAATTTTTCCCACCAATTGTTGGATGGAGTAATCATTAATCCTATAATAGATACAGATATTACGACATAAACTAAAATATATAATGGTTTATACGATGGAGTTTTCATATCATTTTTTCTCCTCAGGTTTTTCAAATTTAAAACTACTTCCCATAGTAAACCCCTCTAAAACAGGAACTGTTATACCAGTTTCTTTTCCAACACTACCTTTCAAACCTATTGCACCCAATCACAAGAGTAATTATAGTCGATCTTATATCATTTACAGCATAAAGAGTCATATAGTATTCAAAAACTTTTTTATTAAAATTTATACTTTTTTTCATGTTAATTAAACCACCCCGCTACTGTTCCAATCAGTAAAAGTTTCATAACTATTCATTCTCTCCCCCTAAATTTATCCATAATATTATGAGCAACTATATTCCATAGTAAAGAAAGTACGGTAACAAAAAGTACAGCTAAAGAAAAATAAATCCTATCCTTCCATGTATCATGTACAATCATGCCCAGTATAATCATTATTAACGCACCAACACATATAACTATTTTTGAAAATTTTTGCATTCTATTATCTCGCTTCCTTCTCAAACTTAAATGAAACTCCTGCGGAATCTATAACCATACCTACCTATTATAATCTCACCTTTGACACTTCTATCATAATCATCTAATACAGGTATATAATCAGGTATCTTAATTTTAGTAATTTCCGCTCCATATGTTTGCAATACTATCAACGTTTCAAATGTCCTTTATACATTCCTTATTTAACCCCAAAATATTTAAATATGAATATTATAAAAATTAACTATCTACTTCCCATCAAAATTATGGTAATCCTATTAAACCTGGGGTTACCCCTTCTACCTTTGCCCATTCAAACGAGCACTCAACTAACATTTGATTCTTACACTTAATTTTTAATAAACCCTCTTCTTCTATCGTATTTATTTCAAAATAATCAATTATATTTTCTGTCCCTAAACCTTTTATTGTTAAATTATGAATAGTAAAGAAAGATATCTCTACATAAATTACATCCCAATTATTCCATCGTTTTGGCTTGTTTTCAACATTTTCCTTTGTCATCAATTGAATAACTAAAGTAGGACCATCTCTTTTAAGACGTACATCTAATAACTCTGATTCTTCAAACTTTGGTATTTCCCCAAAAATACTAATTAACGCTTGTGGATTTAAAAATTTAAATTGATCAATCATTTTTATACTCCCTATTTATTATTTCTCTTCTCAAAATAATAATGATTCTCCATACCCTCTACCTGTCCTGTTCGTGTATTGTATTCAGGTCTTACATTATGATGCGGTGGCTGATCTCCAATTCCACCTTCTCCAAACTTATGACTCTCTGAATGATCTTGAATTATAATTTTTTGACCTTTTACTTCATATGTTAATTCTCGAATCATAATAGGCTGTTTATTATCATTTAATATCCTTTTACCATTACTATCTGTTAATGGTACCATTTTTTTACTAATCGGATGTTGAAATCTAGGTATATTTAATTTCTTTTAAACTAGCTCCCCTAGATTCATGAGAAATTCCCCCTCAATTTTCTTAACTTTGAGATAATATTAAAAAGACTTATGCGTAATTCACATAAGTCTTACTTTTGTTACTCATAATTAATTATTCGTCCTCGTCTTCAAACTCATATAAGCTATCAAGTAATTCTGCAAAAGATGAACAAACAGGATAGATTGATTCTTCCATTTCTTCTTCCTCATGGTCCCAAAATACGACTGTTGGTGACTGAGGATTATTTCGGTAATCAAAGCATAGAAGGTTACCAAACGGGTCTCTAGCAAAAGGATATACTTTATCTACCAATCTATCTTTTATACTATTATATGTTTGCAGCATAGAAATTTTTCTCTCAGAGTCTAAGGTTAAAAGATTATTAAGTGAATCTTCATCCTGATTAGGAATATTGAATGTATCTGGAGTAGGATAGCCACCATCATATTTCTTTACACACTCAATAAAATCATTAGGAAATTTAATACCAAAGTACTCTTCTAATTGTTCAATTTGTTCATCTGTAACTTTTTTCTCACTTACATTAATCCATGTAATGTTGTTCATAATTATAAAACTCCCTATTTATCACTATCTTTTTCCCCATCTTCTATATGCTTCCTTAAATAATAGTACCTATGGAGTTCCATAATGAAACAAAATAAACGAAAGCATGGAGTATACACACATTAATACAATTGCTACCATCTTTTGTGTTGCAAAACCAAGACTGATATTAGCAATGAGTTGACCCAATCCTACAAAAGCCACTGCTCCAAAACCAGAGTTTTTTTTCGATGATTTTATTTTTTGATTGATTCCTGAAGTTTTTTAATATGATTTTTATAATAATAATTCAAAGCAAAAATATACAAACCAACCGAAAAAATAAAATAGATAGGAGTTTGTAATCCTAACATTCCATATGCAAACTTTTGGGTTATAACTAATAATCCTACTGAACATACCATGCCAAATACCCCACGAAATAGAGTGTATTGTAATTGCTGTTTCCTAGGATTTATAACAATCTATATCGCCCACAATTTACACTTAAATACATTGGTATCAATAAAGAAGAAAAGGATAATATCCTTGATACATTTCTCCTTTAATTTCTTTAAAATATATATCAACCTATTAAAAAGCAAATATTAGTCTTCTTTTTTAATTAAAATATTAAAAGCAAAAAAACTTTAATACAAATTCAAACCCATAAATAAAATTTAATTATTTTTCTTACATTATTCTTTTAACATACTTAAAAACTCACTAAAATTATCTGCAACTTCACTAGTTACCGGATTCAACTCTTCTGATTCTTCATGATACCATACCACAACAGATGGTATTTCCTTTTCTCTAAAATCTAAACAAAGAAAATCACCTGCGAATAAAACAGCAAATGGAATAACATTTATCCCTGTTAAATCTTCATCATCCGTTAAACGAGTATCGATATCAGATAATACAACCTCTATATCATACCAACCATTTTCATCATCATCTTCTGGGTCCTCCAACAAACATAAGAAACGTTCAATTAAAAGTTCGTTTTTTTCATGTGAAAAAACATTAGTAATTGGAATAGAGCCATTATATTTTTTCAAAAAATCTATAAAATCATTTGGTAATTTTATCTCACAATATTCCTCAAATGATTCAATTAATTCATCATTTGGTGATTGAAGTTCACTACCATTTTTAATCTTCATTTTAATTCCTCCATTTCTTTACCTACCTTTAGATCTATAAGACCAATGTCCTTCACTCCGCCCACCTTTATGAAATATGCTATTATGTATTCCAAATGGTACTAATTCCATTTTACCTGGCATCTAACCATTTAAATTGTTGTTTGTCACTTGCCAACCACATTTCCTCTGGTAACTCATCCGATTTAATAATTAAACCAGCTTTCTTAAAATCAGGATATTGTGTACCTAATTTCATAGGAACATCAGGTATTAATCCTTTCTCAATAGCAACCTGCTTAATAATAGCTTTTTGGGGAGCTGTTAATTTTTCTCCACCACTAATCTACCTCCATTTCCACGGACTATTAGAATTTACTACTGCAGCATTATATTCTAATTCAAAATCGAGATATTTCCCTTCTACAGCATCGTCTAAAATCTTTATATATTCATCCACTTCATATAAATTTTCTATAAAATCAGATACAATAGCAATCTCTTCCTGTAAACGAATTCTTAATCCACTAAATGGATCACACCAAAATTCATGCGAACTATCTCTCCACCCATCATCATATCTAAATACCTTTAGATTCTTTTGCAATGACTATTGCTGATAATTATTTAGGAAAAAAGACTTTAAAACCTGAGATAATGGAGAAATATGAAATAATAGATAGAGCTGACCTCTATAAGAAGTCAGCTCTATCTATTAGAAATATTAAATAGAAATAATAGATAGAGCTGACCTCTATCAGCTCTATCTATTATTTCAATTCTTTATTTTTTCCTTTTTTAAATTCTTTTTGTTTATCTTGCCAAATATGAATTAAATCTACTAATTCAATCGTTTCTATCTCACAAAAATCTCCCTTACCATCTTCAGCCAAATTGTCTAGGACAGTAGTTGTATCTTTCCGAATTTCTAAACCACAAATGTTTCCATTTACTACTACGTAATTTTCTTTCCCATTTAAAACACTATGTATTTCTTCTAAAATCCAATCTCCAAACGCAGAAACTTCAACGCCTAAAAAAGTCTCCATAAGTTTAATTTCTTGAGGAAGCCTCATAACTAGTTTTCCATTGGTAAGTACTTCAAAGCTATATGGATATTTCATTACTATTGTACTCCTTTATACTAAAGATAAAATTTATTCCGCTGGGAAAGCAGAGATAATTTTCCCATTCCCATCTATATACATGCTAATCCTTATACCCTCTGAACCTATTCCAGAATATGTGTTACCAAATTCATACGTTCTATTATTATATGCTTCATTTATATTATCTACAATCTTTTGCGGGCTCCAATCTTTAGGGAAAAATGTAGAAAATCCTCTATTTCCAGTTTTAGGGGTTCCATTCACTTCTACCCTAGCTTTATAAATGCCTTGATCATTTAATATCTCTTCTGTTCCGCTAATTATTTTTCCAGGTGTATTCTCCAATACTTCAGTATGATAACCCATTGCGTCACCACGCCAATTTATTTCACCCTCTAGGATATGTTTGAGTGTATTTGGTCTAAATTTTTCTGTATGTTGTAAATTAGATATAATTTCCCTATTAGAAAGTGAAGATCTATGATTTTCATTAACAAAATTACTCCCACCAGAATTACTTTCACCTCTAGCAAACTGATAGGTCGACAGCTTTTCTTCAGCTTTTTTAAAATCAGGCGTATCAAATCTAAATCGCAAACTATTTCCACCAGCAAAAGCAAAGCGATCTCCCATTTGTAAATTACTTGTAATATGTGAAACAGCTTGCGGAATCTTATTTTTTGCTAGTTTGGTCACTTTACCTGCTTGACCTAATTTACTTGCTTTACTTAATCCTTTATCACCAATAAGTCCTAATCCAACTTGTGTTAAAGCATAACTTCCCCATTTAGCACGACTTTCAGCATCTCCATTTATTACATCATTAATAAATGAATCTGACAATACATTATACATCGTACTGAGGGTATCAATAGGGTGCAAAGCAGCGTTCCCCATGTTTTCCCACGTTTCCCAATCTCCTAAAGCTTTTATTCCGTCTATTGTATCGCTAACTGCTTGTCCCGTACCCTCTACAATACCGTCCCAAATTTTTTCACCAGTAGATTTTTCAGGTAGCTTACCACACATTTCACCTTCTTCAATTAAATTGGCAGCTTGTCGTGCCCTCTCTTCTGTAATCGCTTGAATTGAAGTTGTCCAATCCATATTCAAACCTTGTGTACTAAACGTACCACTTGCAGGACTAAAACCTTTTCCACTTTGTACCTCTGCTAAACCTTGTGCGATACTAGCAGCTAGTTGAAGTGCTGTATCATAATTACTACTAGAAGTATAATTAAATTCATATAGATGTTCTAATTTTTCTTGCAGTTTTTTCCTCATGACAGTAAAAAGATTTACCATAGCTTCCATACCTGGGATTGGCATAGCTTGACTGATGGCTTCCATACTTGCTTTCATTCGGTCAATTTCCCGAATTTGTTCTAATATCTCTTGTTCAATAACATCAGCCTGAGCTACCTGTGATTGAAATTGACTTGGAAAAGCATCATTCTGACGAATTAATTCTTCACACAAATAAATGATTCCTTGTGCCAAAGGTCGAAAGGTTTGTACAAAAAATGATTTTGCACTGCTATAAGTTTGTCCTTGTAGAACAGTATCAATTGCAAAGGCATCAATTGACTGAATGACTTGTTCCATACCTTGAATAGTAGCGTTACATACAGCATTCATACTTTGAGTTTGGCCTTGTACTTCTCCTAAATACATATTTAAGCTCATGCATTGACCTCCCTCGCTAATTGTTGTTGTTGATAGGAAAGGTCGTTTTCTAAATCACTAAGGTTTCGTCTTTCTTTAAGCAACGTTTCTTTTTGGTTTTCTAATTCAAATGTGACTTTTCGTTCAATATGTTGTGCCTCTTGATATGTATTCATAAAAAATTGAGACATTTCTCTATCACCATGCCAAGTTCCTAAAATTCGATCAAACAAACGATGGTTTCGACCTCTCCATTCATAAAAATCTGCTTCCGCTTGCTCCTGAATGTAAATCGCGGATTGATTTCGGTCTTGTTCTTCAAATACACTTCTTAACTTTTGATTTACTTGATTGATTTGTTTTTCAATATCTTGACTCATTATATTCCTCCTACTATTTTACCTTTACGTAGGTTGTCACATTAGCGAAAAGTGTTGTGAAGTTCGTTATCCATTCTCTCAAACTCTTGGGCTACTGAATGAATATTATCGATCGCTTGTTGAAAGGCAGTGGAAAATTGTTTCGTAAAATCTAACATTTGTTGATTCGCTTCTTGTGCTTTGGAATTAACAGATAGTGTTGTACGCGTCGCCTTTGTTATAGAACGATTTGTTGCACTTTGGATTATATTCGAAGCTGTTCTCATCTGCGTAGCAATTTGTTGTGCCGTTTGAAAATTACTTTGAAATTGTCCCATCACTCAAATCCTTTCTCTAATTTTCAGAAGATGCCAAAGAAATCCCAATAAATATATGAAAATTCCCTATCAATATCACTCTTTTTAAACGTGTGTCCAGCTAAGTTGGGCATGCAATCAAATGAGCCATACAATATAAGCTGTATGGCTCATTTGAAATGCTTGTTATATAGAGTATGACAATTTTTATTTCAAACCGAAATTACGTGATAATTCTTCATCATGAGAAGCAACAGCCTCTGCAGTTTTATTAAGCTGCATATTAATTTCTTGTAATAACTGTGCAAAGTTTTGTACTTTTGGCTTTAATTGATTGAACTGTTGATCAAAACCTTCGAAAGCACGACCTTCCCATTCTCCTCTTAATTCATTTTGTAAGTTTTGTAGTTGACTTAAAATGTCCTCAATTTGATTTGCACCTTGTCCATATCGAGCCGCTTTCGATTTAAGCTCCTCTGGTGACATACGAATTTGTCCAGCCATTTTCATTTCCCCTTTAATACATAATGAGCAAAATAGTATTGGTTAATTTTACTAAAAATATTATAATGTATTATTTTGAACTTTTAAACGTTTTATCTTTCTATTGAATATTAGAATATTAATATTCAACTTTTTCTTACTTTACAAGATTTTATGCAAAAAAGACCACCAAAAGGCAGTCTCAAAACTCAATCCCATCCCGCGCTCCACTACTTTCTCATACAAATAATTCGCAACGATAGTATCTACTACAGCCAAACCAACTGATTTGAAAATAGTAATCTCTTCATCATTTTCGTGACCAGCTTTTCCCCCTTATAATTTAACCAATTTCGGCGTGGAGATTGCTAGTTTTATCAAAATTTGAAGACTACCTGTTTCTAGATCCTATTCAATTAAGCAATCCTACAAATACCTCTTCTTCCTCATCTATAAAACCTACAAATATAATTCCTTCAATATCCTCATGATTAAATACAAATGTATCCTTCTGGATAAAAACAGCCAATATAGTCATACATCACAAGTTCTTTAATCCCAAGTTTTTGTTTTCTTCCATAGTTATTTATGTGAATTCAGCTCGTTTTTTTGTTTTGGGTGAAAAAAATTTTTAACTTGATAGCAATGTGGTGCTGCCCCTATTAGGCAAATTCGACAAAGAAAAAACACCCAAAGGTGCCTTCCTCCCACTTGAACCATCTTAATTTTATTGTGTTGTTATTATATAAGAAAAGAAGACATCGCTTAAGATGTCTTCTTTTACTTGTACAATTGGTGTTAAGAAGGTATTTATTGCTTAAAAACCATAAAAAAATATAACAATCATCGAGTAAACCTATTATAGCATCAATAAATAGAGTTTTTATATGCATCTTTACATATATATAGATTTATTTATGTTTTATCTATATAGTTAAATTGTCTGTTTCTTGTTTTAATTCGTTTGTTTATTTTGAGTGCTCCAGCAATGGAGCCTTTTTTTATGCAATAAAATATTTTCTTAGCATTACTTAGTTGGTCTATATTAACTTTACCCTCTTAAATTATATCTATATTTTACCAAATGATTATATAGATAACCAGTTTTTTCTAATAATTTAGTGGATTGATAATTTTAATGTTAGTTGTTAATACTTATAGAAAAATTCATCATGCAATGAAAATTGAGAAATCAAGAATTATAAAAAACTTATAGTATCTTTTGTAAAGGTATATTTTTAATTTGTATATTAATATGTTATAATTTAATTTCTAAAACTACCAAAAAAGGACTGCCAGTAATGGTGGTCCTTTTTTATATTGGTGAGATTGTACTAGTATAATAAAATAGGATTAACTGTATATTGTGAGTGTGATTGGTTATCCCTTCTTTCCATTTGGAAGGAAAGGGGGTGATATACCTATGGAGTTTTTGTTTGAGCTTCTAAAAGAATTTGTGAAAGCCATTGTACGTGAAGTTTCTGCGTATGTTTTTAGGAAACAAATTTTAGAAAAAGATAACAAAAAACCCACTCCTCGTCGCCGTCCAAAGCAAAAGGGTGGGTTTCGTAAAAAATAAATGAGCACGTAATAGATATAATGTACAGAAGAAAAGAAACCCAAGTGAGTCTTTTTTCAATTTATTACATCCCTAATTGATTGTAAATTGATTTGAATACGTGAATTCACCACGATATTTAATTGCAGCTACATAAGTACCACTTGTATAGCTATCTGTGATAGGGGTTTGCCAAATTTCTGTTCCAGGAATAAATTCTGGTTCTATTGTTTGGAATCGTTCTAGGATACCATTTGTGTGGATTTTAAAAATTTTCATTTGCGCACCAAAATGTTCTCTACCAAAGTGTTGCGCTAAGTAAAATGTATCACCAGTTATTAAATTCCCAATCTTCCAATCTGGTTGATATGTACTTTCCTCTGAATTTTGTAAATCCACAATGGTTTTAAATCCCCAATCATCATTAAGTGGATCTGAGTAAGCTGCAGCTGCTTGTGAGGTAGGCTTACTCATTTCTATTGCAGTAAAACCGCTAAAAGTTAACGCCCCAATTAATGCTAATTTTCCTAACTTCATTATTGTTTCCCCCCTATTAATTTTTGTAATTTTTAAAACCAGAAATCATACACACATAATAATATAATTAACTGTATAATATTTCAAATAATTTCTAAAAAAAGTTATAAACACAAAAGAAAGACACCAAAAGGGGCCTTTCTCCGACTTGAACCACTTTAATTTTAATAATATGTATTGGACTCCCATCCGAATATTATTTTAACGTATTTATCCATATTTTGTTTGCGAAAAAATGAAAAGCATAATATCTTATTACTGCTTGTTCATAGCTTTTATCTGTTATAAACATATTCAGTAGTCATGAAGTCATTAGGGAAGTCGTTGATCACTTTCTTCATAACGTTTAGTTCTTCCTGGGATTTGAGTTCAATACCATTTATATAATCAAATACCTTAGATTGTTCATCTGCTACGTAATTCTGTGTCATGTAATCATCTTGGAAGTCTTTCTTTGCTTTTTCTTTAACGGCATTCATAGCATTTATAAAAAAATTGTACCGTGTAGAATTATTTCACTGTACCAAATATTTGAATTTACTAAACAGTTAGAATGAATACGATTAGTTATATAATTGAAAATAAAATTGTTAAACAAATGTTGAGAAATACTAAATTTCAATTTCCATTATATTCTATTATTGCTATCATTTAATGTAAGACTATTCAGAAAAGGAAGGGATTATATGCGTGTTCCAGTGAAGGGTAATGAACAGATTTCAAAATTATTTAATGACTGGTATCAAGCTATACTACAACATCAAAATGTACAAGCAACAAACTTAAAACAAGAAGTTGAAGATAAGCTTTCCAGTATAAAAGAAGATAAAAATTTATTATTATACTATTCATTATTAGACTTTAGATATAAAGTACTAACCGATGGATTTAACATTACAAAAGATAGCTTTAATGAAATTAACTCCTTTGATATACCTGATAGTAGTTTTTTATCCTATTATTATCACTTCTTCAAAGCTATTCACAGCACAATTCTTGCAGACTATAATGAAGCAAAAGTATATTTTGAGAAGGCGAAAAAACTTTTAATGTACGCAATGAATGAAGTAGAAGAAGCTGAATTTAATTACCGTTTAGCTTCATTTTATTATCAAATCTATAAACCGCTTTTAGCTATTGATTACATACGAATAGCTAAAGATATTTTTTCTAAACACACAGGCTATAAAATTAATGTAGCATTATGTGACAATGTTTTTGGATTAGCTTGTATAGATTTAAGGCAATTTGAACAAGCCGAAGAAAGTTTTAACACTGCCATAGATATTCTAAAAAGTAAAAATGAAAGAACATTGTTACTACGTGTTAGAAATAACATCGGACTATTATATGCAAATCAAAATCTATCCTCTTTAGCAATTCGTCACTTATCAGAGGTTACAGAAAATATACCAAATCACTTTAAAGCCCTATATTTACAAGCAGATGAAAATTTAAAATTAGGCGAAACGGCAATAGCATCTCAACTCATCGAAAAAGGCTTAAACATTTGCAATGAATTAGCAAATAAAGAATATCAATATCGCTTTAAAATCTTAGAAAAATTGAACAACACGTCTAACACTACAGAATTAGAAGCTGTTGTATTAGCAGGAGTTTCATACTTTAAAAAAGAAGAGTTATGGGATTGCATTGAAGAATATGCAGAACGATTAGCGAATAAATTTTATGCAGAGGAACATCATGTGAAGGCTAGTAAATATTTTTATATGAGTAATGAAGCAAAGAAAAAACTATTAGCTAAAGGGGCGTTAAAGTAATGAAAAAGTTTGGATTAACAATAGCAGGTTTAACGTTAGCTGGAATTATGACTTTTGGTATAAGTAACAACTTAGAATTTTCGGCATTAAACAAAGGTGACACACCTGCACCACAAAGACCTGATTTAGCATTTAGTGATGGGCATATCGGTACTTCTCCAGAATATACACATGGAGAAGGGTGGTCTTCATCTTACACACACGGGGAGCCTTGGGGTATAGCTGATGGTGATACTGGTGCACCTACTTACGATCATGGAAGACCGCCTGCACCACAAGCTTAATTGTTCCGCAAAGAAAGTCATACTACTTGTATGGCTTTTTCTTTATTTTAGTTACTTAAGCCCTACATTTTTATCTGATTTGCTTTTGCTGGTGTAGAAGAGGGAAAATATAGAAGCATAAAGTGAAACTTTGCCCTCACCAATTGGGCTTTTACGGGCAGCCCGCCCCCACCTAATTTCTTTGCTTTCGCTGAATTTTGAGGTGGGGATCTTACTGCCCGTTAATGCGGGATAAAAGAAAACCGCCTGAAATGATATGTACTTGAATAGTAGTACATAAAAAATACAAATAACAATAAATTAAATATCGTTAAAACAAAAAGGAGATGTCCCAGGCATAGTACTAGGACATCTCCTTTACTTATCTAAATTCTACAAAGCACTATCAATTAAACAATTATTAAATATATCTTCTATCTAAAACATCGTATTATCATTAGCTGCTTCACTTGGAATCTCTTGAATTACATCCCAGTGTTCGACAATCTTTCCATCCTTGATACGAAATATATCCACTATAGCAACTCCCTTATCTTGAGAATTAGTACGAGAATGTACATGAAGAGCAACTGTATCCCCTTCAGCTACTACACGTTTAATCTCTGCAGAGGAATTAGGATTTTTAACAAAATCCTCCTTAAAGAAATCCATGAAGGCTTTTCGTCCATCAGCAACAAAAGGATTATGTTGCTTATAATCTTCGCTAACATATTTAGGGATAATATCGATATTATGTTTGTTAAAAACTTCATTATAGAAATCAACTACCATCTTTTTATTCTTTTCATTTTCTTTCACTTCTTTTGATACAGAAGCAACATTTTCGCTCTTTATTGAGTTACCTTTGTTATTACCGGTGGAAGCTTGAAATATCAAAGTCGATACAATTCCTAAAATAAACACAGAAATAATTATTACTATTAAACTTTTCTCTAATTTCATATATACCTACCTCTTCTACTTAAATAAGTTCTCTTCTATAAAAAGCTTGAAGAAGGAGAAACCTTCCCCAAAATGTAATGTCAGGGGTAATGTTAGGAATTTCATTTATCCTAACCTCCCCCTATACAACGCATATTAGAAACGATTCATTCTAACTTAATACCTCATTAACAGTTGCACTGTCCACAATTTGAATAAACTTCTTAACCTTATCGTTCTCATCAAACTTATAAAGGTGACAAAAATCTGCTATGAACGATTTCCCTGTAGCTTTATATGTCCCACTATATTTTCCATACACGATAACAGTATTGTTATTAAAAGCATAGATTTCATCTTTAGCGCTATAGTCATCCCATTCTGTGCCAAGACGTTCATGTACGTTTTTCACTACTTCATCTGGACCTATATAAGTACCTGCATATGGAAACCCAGCAGCTTCTGTCCAAGATACATTTTCACTTAAATACGTTTTGAACGCATCCAATTTCCCTTCGCCAGTTAACACATACGTTTCATGTAATAGCTTTTGATATTTATTCATATCATTAACCCCAAGGCATTTCTTTTGTTACAACTTTTGCACTTAATTCTAATACACCTTTATTTGCATAGCCTGGATATGCTGCTTCAAGTTTTGCCACAAAATCTTTTGAAGTTCCACTTTCCTCAGAAGCTTGAACCGCAGTTCTTAGATAATCCATTGTCGCAGTAAGTGCTTGATTATTTAGGGATTTTTCGATTGATCCATGGCTAGGTACAATTATGTCAGCATGTAATGCTTGTAATACTTTCAAGTTCTCAATCCACGCCTCCATAGCCGCTTTTGAGCTAGTA
Organism: Bacillus sp. BF2-3; assembly: GCF_008368795.1. Classification (NCBI taxonomy): domain Bacteria; kingdom Bacillati; phylum Bacillota; class Bacilli; order Caryophanales; family Bacillaceae; genus Bacillus; species Bacillus sp. BF2-3. Next base: position 31,951 of record NZ_QOSA01000020.1, on the reverse strand, counting down.
TCCGCTAAGAATACATGTATTTCGTTAAAAACATCAATACCACCAATTAATACTTTTAGTTCTTTATTAAATAGGCTAGTTCTGTAATGATCTAAGCCTACTAGTTCAAATGTTAACCCCTGAAAATCAATCGCTTTTTCTTTAAACACTTGAGGTAATACCACGTTACTTGGTGCATTTTCTCCAAGGGCGTCTTTCCAAACTTTTAATTTCCCTAAGACAGAATGAACGATATGTTCAACAGTAGACTCTGTTGCATACGCTATAGCTTCTGGGTAAACGGCTTTAATGCTCTCTAATCCAAAGTAGTAGTCTGGATCCCCATGAATAATAAAGATTTTATCTAAAGATAAGTTATTTTTTTTCAGATACTCAACAATTCCTTTCGAATCAGATTGAGTAAATTTTGAATTTATTAAAAATGCATGTCCTGCTTTCTCAACTAATGTTGCTGTGACCATAAAGCTTTTTTCGTCCGAACTAAACACCGTTAATTTCACATCTTTTTGATTTGTATCGATTGTTTTAAACATAGTATGTTATTCTCCTTTTGTTAAAGTTATTAACTAATTATCATATTTTTATCTTGTTCCGATAAAGTGAAACTTTAATCAGTGGGGGTTTTGTTCATCCCCCACTGATTATTAGCCCACACCAATCGGACTTTTACGGACAGTTGATCCCCCACCTAACTTCTTTGCTTCCACTGAATTTTGAGGTGGGGGTCTTACTGCCCGTTAAAGCGGGATAAAATCTCCCACTCCCATTTATCTGAAAGTGTAATAGTACTAGCGAATATTCCGGAGATCAATGTCAGGTGGCCTAAGATAACGTGTTTGCTACTATATCCTAAATTTTCTTAATATAAATTTTTAAAACGCGCTTCAATTTTATCCGGTGTCATTACGCCACCACCAATAGGAATAATTTGATTATCCTTTTGTAAAAGTAAGGAAGGATAGCTATTAACACCAAGCTGTCGAACTTTATTAAAATCATTTTGGACATCTATTATTGTTTCTTGAGCGTTTAAACGTTCTAATACTTGTTCAGGGTCCAAACCATGCTCGATTGCAATTTTACGATATGTTTCAGGATCACTCAGACTTTGGCCCTCATAATAAAACGCTTTTTGCATAGCCGAAGTGAATTCTAATAAACGGTCTGGCGCTAATGAGCGTAAAGCTGAAAAACCAATTGCAGCATCTTTCGAATTCATTTTAAAAGTCCCTTCCTCCACCAATTTTTGATAGGAAGGACCAAATTCAGCACCTGTAAGTTGATTAATTCTTTTATTTCCTTCTTCTATATATGAGAAGTGTTTCATTGGTAAATTATCCAAAAATAACCCTCCACATAAAACCGTTAATGGCACTTCAGTGTGGTTTTTGTAAAATCCTTTAATACTTTCTGAAAAACCATAGCACCATCCACAATATGCATCCCATACGTAAATAAGATTATCTTGTTTCGTCTCCATTTAAATCTCCTACCTTTTTTTTATTATCCAGCTCAACTAAATTTTTGGTTTATATAAGTACATCTTTTTATACCTTGTTCTTTTTTAGATACCTTACTATATTTCCCCAAAACTAATATTTCCAAAGAAAGATCCACCAAGGTTTTTAACAAAAGATAACGTTGCACCTTATTGCCCCGTAACAGAAAATACTAAAGCTTAGAATATGCATCGATTTGAATGTGTTAGTAACTTTCTACACCGGGTGGCAACGTATGGACCACCATCCTTAATTAAATATATAAATCATATTTTTAGCAGATATTAGTTGTAACTAAATTGATTACATCTTTATGTAACTATTTTAGTTACAACTAATATAGAAGTCAATTCTTTTTTCCGAAAACATTAAATTTCTACATTAATCTACAACTAATCCCACTCTTTACAAAAATATATCAACGATTATTCAATTATATCGATCGTAACTCCGAATATATCAACGTTTCGACACAACATATCGATTTACCGACAAATTTCGAGCGCGTTATCTCCTAAACTAACAACCAATCCCACACCCCAACACAAAACAAAAAAGCACCAGGTCCCCCCTGGTGCTCTCCCCCTAAAACAAATGACAAGCTACTTCATGCCCCTTCGCAATCTCAACCATCTTCGGTACTTCCTGTGCGCATTTTTCAGTGGCGAATTTGCAGCGCGTTCTGAATTTGCAGCCGGATGGTGAGTTTAGTGGGCTTGGTACTTCTCCCTCTAGGATAATCCGTTCTTTACCAGTGTTTGTTGGATCTGGTTCTGGCATGGATGAGAGTAGTGCTTGTGTGTATGGATGTGCCGGTTTTGTGTATAGGTCTTCACTATCGGCAATTTCTACTATGTTTCCTAAGTACATGACTCCGATTCGGTCTGATATGTGTCTTACCATCGATAGGTCATGTGCGATGAATAAATATGTGACGCCTGTTTCTTCTTGGATGTCTTGCAGCATGTTTACGACTTGTGCTTGGACTGAGACATCAAGTGCTGAGATTGGTTCGTCACATAGGATAAAATCTGGTTTTACAGATAGTGCGCGCGCGATGCTAATGCGCTGGCGCTGGCCCCCGCTAAATTCGTGCGGGTAGCGATATAAATGTTCTTCTTTTAAGCCTACCTTTTTCAGAAGGTCTAAAATGATTTCTTTTTGTTCTTCTTTTTCGTAGGAACCGTGAATGTTCATTGGCTCACTAATAATTTGGAATACGTTCATTGCCGGGTTTAATGATGCGTATGGATCTTGGAAAATGATTTGCATTCGTTTTCGATATTCTTTTAGTTCACTTTCCTTTAAACTTGCGATATCTTTTCCGTCGAATAAAACGTTACCTGAAGTGACGTCGTGTAAACGAATGATGCTTCTTCCTGTCGTTGATTTTCCGCAGCCAGATTCTCCTACTAACCCGAATGTTTCACCTTTTTTAATTGTAAAGCTTAAGTCATCGACTGCTTTTAATTGCTCTGTTTTTCTACCGAATAGTCCTTTTTTAATAGGAAAATACTTTTTTAAGTTCCGAACTTCAATTAAGTTTTCTTCATGCATGGGAATCACCTACCGCCCTATCATTTAACCAGCACATGGAACGCCTTCCGTCTCCGATTTCAAAATATGGCGGACGTTCTTTTTCACAAATGTCCATCGCATGCGGGCAACGCTCTGCGAATGGGCAACCTTGTGGCGGGTTTAATAAGTTTGGCGTTACACCTTGAATAGGAGCGAGCCTTTCTTTTACGCCGTTCGCTATTTTTGGCAAAGAGTTTAATAGCCCTTTCGTATATGGATGATTCGGCGATTGGAAAATATCAAGTACAGGTCCTTCTTCCATAATAAGCCCGCCGTACATAACGATAACGCGCGTACAGTTTTGCGCGACGATTCCTAAGTCGTGCGTAATAAGAAGTAACGCCATATTCGTTTCGTTCTTTAAGTTTTTCATTAAATCTAGTATTTGCGCCTGTATCGTTACATCAAGTGCAGTCGTCGGTTCGTCCGCAATAAGAAGGTCTGGGTTACAAGACATCGCCATTGCGATCATAACCCGCTGCTTCATACCACCGCTTAGTTCATGCGGATATTGTTTTACCCTTTCTTCTGGTGACGAAAGGCCGACTTGTTTTAACAAGTTAATCGCGATCTGCTCTGCTTCTTTCTTTTTCACTTTTTGATGCCTTATAATTACTTCCGTCATTTGTTTTCCAATTTTCACGACCGGATTTAGCGCTGACATTGGGTCTTGAGAGATAAGTGAAATTTGATTTCCTCTAATAGAACGCAATTCTTTTTCAGATTTAGAAAGTATGTTTTCATTATGAAAAAGGATTTCCCCTTCTTTCACTTTTCCTGGTGACGTAACGAGAGACATAACAGACTTCGCCATTACACTCTTCCCGCTTCCAGATTCCCCAACGATACCGACTACTTCTCCTTTATTTAAGCGAAATGTAACGCCGCGAACCGCTTCAACTTCGCCACTTTCTATGAAAAAAGAAGTCTTTAAATTTTTCACTTCTAGTAGTTTTTCAGACACGCTTCTCACTCCTTTCACTTAACACTTTAGTTTTCATGTCCGGCTCCTTTTGGTGCGAAAGCTTTCTTCAATGCTTCACCAATTACGTTAAAACTAAGTACCGTTAAAAGGATAAGGAATCCTGGGAAGAGTGTTAAATACCAAGCTTCACCAATATATCCTTGCGCATTGTTTAGCATGCTGCCCCAAGAAGAATCTGGTTCCCTAATACCTAAACCTAAGAAGCTAAGTGATGATTCCATTAAAATCGATGTCGCAATCGTTAATGTCGCGGCGATAATAATGGTTGATAAAATGTTAGGAATGATATGTCTTACAATAATCATAAGTGATTTTTGTCCTGATACTTTTGCGTATAAAACGTACTCACGCTCTTTTACAGATAACGTTTCTGCCCTTACAATGCGCGCGGTGTCCATCCATGTTAGTAATCCGATAATAAGAACCAACGTCGTAATTCCTGGTTTTAAATACGCATTTAATAGTAGCATTAAAAAGAATGATGGAATTGACATAAGTACCTCAACAACCCTCATTAAAAAGTTGTCTAACTTTCCGCCAAAATACCCGCTAATTGTTCCAACTGCAGTACCGATTGTAATAGAAACAACCATCGCAAGGAAACCGACCGCAAGCGAAACTCGTCCGCCATATAACGCTCTCGTTAAGTAATCCCTTCCGTAATCATCCGTTCCGAAAGGATGACTCATACTTGGTTCTTGTAAGCGATCTGGAATCGACATTTTGCTAGGATCGTACGGCGATACGAATGCGAAAATTGATGCGACCGTTAAAATCGCAAGTATTATAACTCCCATTAGTACAAACTTATTTTTCGTAAAGCTATGTTTTATCGTTTGAAATCTCCTATTATTCATTCCAAATCACCCCCTCATTCGAATGCGCGGATCTACTACGCCATATAAAATATCAGCAATTAAGTTACCGAGAATTAACATGAATGATGATAGTAATGTAATTGCCATGATAATCGGATAATCAAATCTAAAAATAGCATTTACCCCAAGTGAACCAAGTCCTGGCCATGAGAATACTGTTTCCGTAATAAACGCTCCGCCTACTAAACTTGGAATCGATAATCCAAAAATTGTAATGATTGGTATTAATACATTTCGAAGTACGTGATTAAATAAAACCGTTTTCTTCGAAGCACCGTACGCATATTGAATTTGTACATATTCTTCTTCTAATTGCTGAATCGTACTTGAACGAATATATCTCATATAAACAGATACGTTTTGGAACGCTAACACCATGCAAGGTAAAATGCCGTGTTGCACAATATCCCAGACAGAATCTTTACCTACGGTGCGCATACCCATACTCGGAAGTAGGTTCAATTTTAAAGAGAATAAGTAGACTAATAGTAGTGCAAACCAGAAAACCGGCATAGAAATACCAACGTATGAAATAAAGTTTACAATGCGGTCAAAGAATGAATTCTTTTTCACACCTGTAAATAGTCCAAGTGGTATTGCAATTACGAATGAGACGAGTAAAGATGATCCCATTAATCCAATTGTTGCAGGTAATCTTTCTGTGATAAGTTCCAAAACAGGACGATGATTTTGAAGTGAGTAACCAAAGTTTCCTGTTAAAATGTTTTTTAACCATAAAAAATACTGCACGTAAATTGGTTGATCTAGTCCTAAACTTTTGCGAATACGCTCCACATCAATTGGACTCATGTTTGGCGTGACAAAGTTTCGAACCGGATCCCCCGGTGCTAGTTTTATTAATAGAAAAGAAATAATAGAAATAACAAATAAAAGCGGAATTGCATTTAAAAGCCTCTTCGCAATTACTTTATACACAAACTTCCCCCCTCAAGCTAAAGAAGCTGATTTCCACCAGCTTCTTTATTGTTTCTTATTTCACTTCATAAATCTTAGATAGATCTTCAAACATTGTGACAGGAATTGCTTTTGCTTCTTTTAATCCATCAAACTTTTTATCTACTGCAATAACTGCTTTCGGATACGCGATTGGTAGATAAGGTACGTCTTCTCTAGCTGTCTCTTGAATTTTATGGTATAGCTCTGCGCGTTTTGTTTTATCTGTTTCAACTGCAGCTTCTTCCCATAACTTATCGAAATCAGCGTTTTTATATCGTGCATAATTGTATTCAGCATTGCTTAAGAATAAGCTCTTATATGAATCTGGCTCAGGTCCCATTATGTAACCACCAAATGTAATATCATATTCTTTATTCTCTTTATCTAAGCCTTTTTCGCTTGCCGCACTAGCATCTAATGCATTTAGTTCAACTTCTAAGCCAACTTCTTTTAATTTTTGTTGTGTATATAACGCTAAGCTTTCCATAATTTTATTATTCGTTACATACATCACACGTACTTTTTCTTTCACGCCAGCTTTTGCTAATAAATCTTTCGCTTCTTTTTTATCATACTTATAGTCTTTAATATCTTTCGCATAATACATAGCGTCTGGCGTTAAGATTGAATTTGCTGGTTCTGCAAATTCACCTGAAACGAATGCTGAGTTAATCATTTCTTTTTTATCTAACGCATGCGCAATTGCTTGACGCACTTCTTTTTTCTTCATAAGATCAGTATTCATGTTATAAGATAAGTAGAATAATCTACCTTCAGGGAATGTCACCATTGAGAAGTTCCCAGTGCTATCTAATTTCTTAAAGTCTTGCGGCTCAATCATCTTCATGTTGATTTGACCATTTTGCAGTGAAACATTTGCTGTATTACGGTCTTTTACAACTCGGTATACGATAGAGTCTAATTTAGCTTTCCCACCTACATAATCATCGAATCGATCTAATGCAACGTACTCATCTGATTTATATTCTTTAAACTTAAACGGACCTGACCCTACAGGTTGTAAGTTTTTCTTACTCTTCGCTAAATCTGCTTCCCCTTCAAATACATGTTTCGGAATTGGGAAGAAATCATTCATCACACCTTCGAAAGATGCGCTTACTTGTGGTAAAACGAATTGAGTTGTTAACTCATCTACCTTTTTCACCTCAAGCGGCTTTCCTTTAAAAATAAAGTTTTCACGACTTGAGCTATTTTGCTTCTCATCTAAAATAGATTGGAATGTAAATGCTATATCGTCTGATGTAATTTTCTTACCATCATGCCATTTCAAATTATCTTTTAACTTCAGTGTCCAAGTTAATTGATCTTCTGAAGGCGTAAAGCTCTCAGCAAGAACAAACTTTTTCTTACCGTCTTCCATATGATATAGCGGCGCATATAAAGATTGCTGCACAGTTAATGACACACGATCATTCGCATAAAGCGGATTCATCGTATCTGGATTATCGCTAACACCAATCGTTAACGCCCCTCCGTCTTTCGGAGTCCCTGATTTACTAGTGCTCGCTTGCTTCGAATCTTTTTCCCCTGAACAAGCAGCTAATGCAATAAATAATAGTAGGACAAATGGTAATACAAACAACTTCTTCTTCATATTTCGACCCCTCTCGACTATTTACACCTATAAGAAAACTCGGGATTAATACCGAGTTTTCTTATAGGTTTTAAATTACCACTACCCGTATGTATTGTCAAACTTTTTCGCAAAGGTAGAAAGTTTGTAATCTATTAATGCATTCTTGCGATAAACTATATTTATGCGGAAGATAAAATAAAAAGACCACGCATAGGTTACCTCATAAAATGAGTTAAAAAACTAGTAGCTTCCCAAAAAAACTCTGAAATGATTGTTATATATGATCGAAAATGTAGAATGGGATTAAAGACAAAAAACACATTTAGGAGGTTACCATGACATTTGATGAATTGAAAAAAAGACCGCCAAAAGGCAGCCTCAAAATTCAATCTTATTCCCTACTCCTTGCTCCACCGCTTTCTCATACAAATACTTCGCAACGATAATATCTACTACCGCCAAACCAACTGATTTGAAAATAGTAATCTCTTCATCATTTTCGCGTCCAGCTTTTTCTCCGCTTATAATTTGACCAAGTTCAGCGTGAATGGCGTTTGCTTTGAATAGCCCTTCTTTTATTGGAACTTGAAGATCTCCTGTTTCGTCTAGTGCTGCTTCTTTTGATTCGACTACTACTTTGTTTGCTCCCGCGATGGCATGGGATGGTAGTTCTTGCATGTTCGGTTTGAATGAGCCGACGGCGTTTATGTGGACGCCTTTTTGTAGTTTTTCTGAGAAGACTGGTGTGGATGCATTCGTAGTTGTGACGATGATGTCTGCTTCACATATCGCTTCATTTGGATCCTTGTAAACGTAAGCTGGTTTGCCTAATTTCTCTTGTATATATTGCGCAAATGCATACGCTTTTTCTTCTGTTCGATTGTATAAAATGACTTTTTCAATAGCTCTTACCGCAAATACAGCTTCAGCAATCCCCTTCGCCTGTTCTCCTGTCCCGATTATGCATAAAGTTTTTGCGTTATGACGAGCTAAATATTTTGTCGCTACTCCTGATAAGGCGCCTGTTCGGATCATCGTTAAGTACGATCCTTCTAAAAGTGCGAGCGGTTCTCCCGTTTGAAAGTCTGATAGCATCACAATCCCGTTGATCGTTTTCTTTCCTATCTGTTTATTTTGCGGGACTACCGTTACTATTTTTACTCCAAGTGCCTCAAGCCCTTCCGCTACTGAAGGCATAATTAATGCCGTATTTTGCTCATTCGCAAATGGTAACGAGCCTCTTATTGGTGTAATCGTTCTTTCTGCGGAAAATTCTTTTAAAGCAAGCGCCGCGTATTCAATAACTTCATTTATATTTACTAAGTTCCTTTGTTCGTTCGCGCTTATGACTAGCATATCTTTCCACCTCCTCCTTCTATCCTAACAAAAATCCCCGGTTCAAATCATCTCTCGGATCTACAACGAACTGATGAAATCCTGTAATAAATGCATTCCCCGTTACTTTCGGAACGACAGCTTCATATGTACCTACCGCTGTTACCGACAATACTTCCCCCTCGAATTTCCCGTCAGTAATGCATTCATGGACGAAAATTTCTCCCTTTTGTAAAGCATCTTTTTCAAAAAGAGTTGCGATTCTTGCGGAAGTTCCTGTACCGCAAGGAGAACGGTCTACTTGCCCATCAGCAAAAATCGTTACATTTCGTAGCGTAGCACCTTTGTCTTTCGGTTCATCTGAAAAGATAACGCCGTATATCCCTTTTAATCCTTCTTCAAGTGGATGCTTCACTTCCATTTTGCTCTCTATATAATGTTTAATTTTACCGCCCCACGTTTGAATAGCGGGCAAGTCTTTAAAATCAACTTTCAAACCAAATTCTTTACAGTCTACAACAGCGTAAAATGCTCCTCCAAACGCGATATCTACTTGAAATTCATAGTTATCTATTTTAATAGGAACGTCTTTTTTGTATACAAATGAAGGAACATTTTCAAATGATACAGATTCTACTTCACTCCCGTTATATTTTGCATACGCAATAACTTCTCCGGCTGGGCTATCAATAATGAACTTTTGTTTTTCACCCTTTACTTCAAACATGCCTGTTTCAATTCCAACTGTAATGACAGCAATAATGCCATGACCACACATCGTACTCCATCCTTCATTGTGCATAAATAAAACACCAAAATCAGCGTGGGCACTTGCTGGCGGTGTAATGATACAACCGTACATTCCGTGATGTCCTCTCGGCTCATACATAAGAACTTCACGAAGGTAATCCAAATGTTCCATACAGTATGCGCGTCTTTCCAGCTGCGTTTTCCCTTTTATTTCTGGCACGCCGCCCGTAATAATTCGAAGCGGCTCCCCAGCTACGTGTGCATCAATCGTTGTATATATTTTACTAACCTTCATTTCTATCTCTCCCCTATACGTTGATACTATTTCCAACGCAAGTATCATGCCAAATCGTATAGCATTACTTTTTTCAAATCCCCTCAGTAATGTGTATTCTTTTTTCAACAAATTCATATACAACTGTCTACTTTTTTATACACAGCTTGGATGTTACGTTATAAAACATCTCGATAACTTTGCAATTCCTCTCGTACACACATGTAGGATTCCTTTTACCATTAATATTTTCAATGTAAAGTTACTTCGCCCCCCAACATATACTGTTCAAAAGCAAAAAGGAAGTGATCCCATGTATTACGGAACAAAGGGCTGGTACGTAGCTGAACTAAAAAAATTAGGCGTACGCTATCATGAAGGACGAAAACTAGAAAGTTACCGCGGACACGTATTACGCAATTTATTAATCGCACAACAAGAAAAATTAAAAGAACAGTAATATTCTAATGTAACGATATCGGCGATTCGCCATGGAATATCGACTTACCGACAAATTCCGCTAATTCATCTATCTACACCACCAATCAATCACACATCAAACTACACTAAAAAGGTCACCCAAACGGGTGACCTTCCTTTCTTATTCACAAACAAGAATTTGTCTAGTAAATGATCCTTTTCTTGTAATACAGCGATCCTTAATTTCAAATCCTGCTTCATGGATCATGTCGTCCATTGTTTCCATCGTGACAACGACTACCTTTTTAGCGATGCGGCGTGCACTTGAAAGAATGGAGAGCTGGTCTTCTGGTGTGGCATGCGTAAATAGGTCGTACGGCATATCGATAATGGCAACGTCGTAGTTCTCAGTAATTTCCTCGATTGGTCCTTTTGTTACTGTTCCTTCAAATCCGAAATGTGCGATATTTTTTCTTGTTCCAAGAACTACAAGTGGATTTATATCTCTACCAACGATGTTAATCCCCATAGAAAGTGCTTCTACTACTACTGTTCCAATACCGCAGCACGGGTCAATTGCTCGTACTCCCTCTGGATTTGGTACAGCGATATTTGCAACTGATCTCGCAACACGTGTGCTAAGTGATGTCGAATAGCTATGCGGTTTTTTTATGTGATGATACCAAACTGGTTCGCTTTCTACATAGTGCCCGAAGTACCAGCGTCCTCCAAGAGGAACAATCCCGAATACACGCTCTGGATTACGAACATCCGCTTCTCCTTCAATATGCATGCCAAGGTCTCGTTCAATAAGACGTCTTTCTCCGTATTCAATTTTATTCTCCCCAACGAGGTCATTGATTTTAACGAAGATAACTTTAAATGTCGCTCCCGCCAAATCAATTTGTTCCACTTGTTTTAAAATGCTTTCTAAGTCGTCCCCTTCATACATAACTTCAATTCGCTCTTTCATAAACGCACTTCTACTCGGGTCAATTTTGACATCACTTTTTAAAATATTAACGTGGGACTCCATTCCAAAGAACGAGCGCATTTCCAAGTAACATAAAGCACGCTCCTCCTCACGAAATGCATACGTATATATACAGGCAGGTGTTTTACTATGATTATTCAATCTATTATCATCCTCTATCGTTTAAAATTGTTCTAATTACAATTACTCAAATACTTTTTTGTATATAAAATTAAATGATATCATATGCCGGAAATAAAGAGAAACGTTAATAAATAAAAGAGACTGCCAATGGCAATCTCTTATTATTTATTAACGGAAAGAAGACACGTTGTTACCCATTTCTTCATAGTAATCTAAAATACCTTGATAAATAGCTTCCGCTGCATTTTGTCTTTGCGCTGGTGTAGCTATTTTATCTGCATCACTTTTATTATCTACAAATGCTAATTCTGCTAATACAGCTGGCATTGTATTTTCTCTAATTACGTATAAATCGCCTTTTTTCACACCACGATCTTTTGTTCCCAGTGCATCTACAAGACGCTCTTGAATTTTTTCTGCTAATAAACGACTTTCTGATACGTTAGGATTTGTTCCTCTTGCTGTCGCTGATTCATAGTAGAATGTTTCTGTACCTTGTCCATTTTTCTCTTCCGTGCCATTACCATGAATACTTACAAAAATATCCCCATTATTTTTTTGAGCAAATTCTACACGTTTCTTTAAAGAATCAGAAGCACTTGTTCCTGGACGTGTATCATCTGTACGAGTGAATAACACAGTAAATGGTGTCTTTTTCTCAAATATTTTCTGTAATCGTAATGATACATCTAATACAGTTTCACTTTCTTTCTCATAATAACCTGGATTACCTGAATCTGCTCCACCATGACCTGGATCAATAATAATCGCTTTTCCTTCTAAGAAATTCCCTTGCTTCACTGGATTTAATTGATTTTTATTAACCCATTGGAAACCAGCGCCCATGCGGATACGAATCCAGCTGCCGTTCTCTTCAATAACAGTTACTTGCTGTGCGTTATGTGTTCCCATTACTTTTGACGAAGAAGAAGCTTCTGCATAAGTAGTGAATCCTTCATTAATAACTTCTGTTTTCTCTACTAAAGGTGTCCATTTATCACCGTTACTTGTTGCAATTTTGATCCATCCATCTCGTTCTTCTTTAATTTCAACCATTTGTGGATTATGCTGATTTGCACTAATCCCAGAACTTAATGATGGTGCGTGATATGTAATGAATTTTCTATCTATGTACATTTTCTTTGTTTCTACTGGACGATCACTATTCTTGCTAAATTTATCTGTTTGCGCAGTAAGCTGAGCTGCTTGTTCACGCGTAATAGAATCATTCGGTTTCCAGCCATTCTCTGTACCTAAAGAAAGTTTTAATTCTACTAAAATATTAACTTCTTCTTTACCCCAATGATTCTCTAAATCAGCAAATTTTGTAGGAACTGGTCCTGTTACTTTGCTCTTCAGATTATATGCTCTTACAAGCATAGCTGCCATTTCAGCACGAGTTACTTTTCCTTCTGGATCAAATACTCCTGGTTCTCGTCCCTTAATAATATTCTCTTTTTCCATGGCTGCAATAAATGAAGCTGCCCAACTATTTTTTGCATCATTATAAGACGGCTTTGCATTTGGATCTACTTTAGCACCAATTGCTGTTGCGATAATCTTTGCTGCCTGGGCACGTGTTAAATTTCCGTATGGCATAAAGTTACCATCTGGCATACCGTTAATTACATTTCTCTCCACTAAATAATAAATTGCGTCTTTCGACCACGCACTATCTGAAACATCAGGAAATTTCTTCGTTTCTGCTAAACTACTAATTGGATGTGCTAGTAAATTTGCTGCTAATAAACCTGCGGCTATTGCTTTGTACTTCATGAAAAATAAATCTCCTCTCAAAACTTCATATTCATACAATTTTTTTAATCAAGCTAACTAAAAAATATTAACTATTAATTAATTCCTTTCATAGTGTATAACATTATATATCTATAGTAAATACGTTTCCGGCCTTATAACAAAAATCGCATATATATAACTTATAATGAATGTATATAAAATAAAACTTTAATCAGCCCACAAATAGCGGGATAAAAAAACGATTAGGATATGTCTCCTAATCGCTTCGCCAAATAAAAAGCTGATTAAAAATATTATTTTTAATCAGCTCTCTATTATCTATGAAATTACTCTTCAATTAAATTAGACATTACATATGCATACACTAATGCTTCTGTATGCGCAATAGAACTTTCATGTGTACGTTCAAATGCGTGAGAAGAATCAATACCCGCTCCAATTAACGCATGTTTCACATCAAATCCCGCGCGAATCGCAGCTGATGCATCAGATCCGTAGTATGGATAGATATCTACTTTATATTCAATATGATTCGTTTTCGCAAGCTCTACTAAATGTTTACGCAGTGCGTAATGATACGGGCCGCTAGAGTCTTTTGCACAAATAGATACTGTATATTCATCAGATGTTTGTCCATCACCTAACGCTCCCATATCAACTGCTAAGTATTCAACAGTTTCTTCTGGAATGTTAGAATTACCACCGTATCCAATCTCTTCATTATTAGAAATTAAGAAATGCGTCGTATATGGTAATGTTACGTTTTCATCTTGTAATCTTTTAATTAATTTTAATAAAATCGCAACACTTACTTTGTCATCTAAATGACGTGATTTTATGTATCCACTCTCTGTAATTTGAACGCGCGGATCAAATGAAACGAAGTCTCCTACTTCAATTCCTAATTCGCGTACTTCATCAGCTGAAAATACGCGCTCATCAATACGAACTTCAATATTTTTATCATCGCGTTTTGCTTCACCTGCATCTTTATATACATGTACAGATGTTTGATGCATTAAAATCGTTCCTGTATACGTCTTGCCACTTGATGTTTCAATTTCGCAATATTCCCCTTCTACAGAGTTCCAGCGAAATCCACCAATCATAGAAAGACTCAGGCGACCATCAGGCTTAATTTCTTTCACCATCGCACCTAACGTATCAACGTGTGCCGTTAATAAGCGGTGCTGCGCATCATTCTTCCCTTTTACCGTTAAAATAAGAGCTCCCTTATTATTACGTTTCGTTTCTACGTTCCACTCACTGACATAGTTTTCAATGAAATTAATAATTTTTGCTGTATTTCCAGATGGACTCGGAATAGAGACAAGCTCCTTAATCAGTTCCATCGTTTCTTTCGTATGATGTGCCATTGTCGTTTCCTCCTCATTTTCTCTACTATTCAGTATACAAAATTCGCCAGAAAACCTCTACTTATATAGCTTAATTTTCTAAATTGTAGTAAAATTCTTTTTAGTATACAAAAGGAGTCCTGAAATATGAATATATCAAAAAAATATATACACATTGCACTCATTTGGTTTTTAGCATCATTATTTTGTTTACAAATCTCTTATGCCATTCATACTACTACTTCTATTACAATCGGCTGGATATTAACAGCTATCTTCTTCATTATTAGCTTCATTGCAACAAGAAAGCATAGCGTTACTCAGTAACGCTATGCTTTTCCTATAAAACTATTCTTCTGAAACATCTAATAAATAAATACCTCTTTCAAATCCACCGCGCTCTATCTCTTTTTGCTTACGAAGGCGTTCCACATCTTCAATCGATGCACCTTCTGCACGTGCTAATGAAATGATAACCTCTAGCGCATCTGCAAGAGAATCTAGTGCATGTTCGCGTTCTTTCATAGAAGCAAATTCACGAATTTCTTCTGTTCCAATTTTCGCTAAAGCTTGTATGTATGCTTGACCTGTTAATTTTTGTGCTGTATACGTTTTTCCAGACATTAAAATCTTCTCTGGAACACGATCTCTTACTAACTTGTTATATGCTGACATCATTCATCCTCCTATATTTAATAACATCCGAGCTCTGCTTTATAGAAAAACCATTTTTTCTTCACGCATGCACTTAACATATCAATTCCTGATCCATGTGCTCTTACATGTGGAAAGAAATAGTGCTCTAAGTCTTCGTCCTTACCATATAGAGTTTGATACTCATCTGGAATCGCTTCTTTTTTCACATCTTTTTCTTTCGTCACCCCGTCAGAAAATGCAACACTTGGATGTCCCTCAAAAAATAACGCAGTCCGAACTGCCAAAGATGGTGTACTATGCAAAGCAGAATATGTAAGCAAAATAATAGTGATAACACCGATCATTTTCTTCATGTATTACTCCTTAAAAAAAGTGCTAACACAATTATACTAAAATGTGTTAGCACTTTCTCCCCTTTATCCCGAATTAACGAGCTAATAATCAGTGAGGAATGGACAAACTTTATTCCCCTTTAAATGCTGGTAAACGTTTCTCTAAAAACGCAGCAATTCCTTCCTTATGATCCGCTGTTTGTCTCATTGCATATTGACCACGCTTCTCTAATTGCAATGTTTGCTCTAAATTAGAGCGATTTACTTCACACAAAATTTGCTTCGTTTGAATCATTGCTTTAATCGGTTTTTGTGACCATTCATTAATCTTCTGCTTCACAGCCGTTTGGAAATCTTCGCCGATTACTTCATCAATTAAGCCGATATCAAGCGCTTCTGTCGCTGATAATTTCTTGCCTTCCCAAATAATTTGCTTCGTCATATTTTCACCGACGCGCTTTTGAAGGAAGAAATGACCGCCTCCATCTGGAATTAAAGCGATTCCAATAAAGTTCATTGCAATAACAGATGATATATCCGCCATTACATAATCAGCTGTTAACGCAATACTTAACCCAAGACCTGCAGTTGGTCCATGAATGGCACTAATAACAAGCTTTGGCATCGTATATAATGTCACGACAACTTCAGAAATGGTATTCATAATACCATCAAACTTACTTTCATCATTACTTGAAAGCATCGATTTAATATCCCCACCCGCAGAAAAACCACGACCGTTCCCGCATAACACAACGATATGCGCAGAACTTTCCGCTACTTCTTTCAACTTTTGTAATAACTCTTTTAAGGTCGGCTCATCTAACGCATTTAACACCTCTGGGCGGTTGACCATAACCGTTGCAACGTGCCCTTCATATTTCACAACGACAGATTCTGTTTTACTTGTTATTTCCATTATATATACCCCTCTTTTCTCCATAAAGATTATACTTATATAATTATAGAAAACCACTGAAAAATCCTTCTTTTTTCTCAATTTTCTGTCTAATAATCTCACAATTTGTACATATACCGTATAAAACATACAATTCCGTTGAAAAATATAGAAATTAAAGTCGGTTTATCCATGCTTTTCATCTATTTACCATTACAATGAAATGGTGTATTCTTAAGTTTGATAAAAAACAAATATTGAAATTCATTCGCCTTACTATGTAAAAAAGGCTTTATACCCATCTTTTGGGTGTTGTAATAAAGGAATGAAGAACTGGAGGAACATATGGTTAATAAGTTGAAACAAACGGATAACTACTTCCCACATTTCCTATTGCTATTCATTGTGTTTCAACCAATTTTAGATTTATTAACATCTTTTTCAATCTATATACTACACATGAGCGCAACAGTTGGAGTTGTAGTCCGTTTCGCCTTTATGCTTCTTGCATTAGGATACCTACTTCTTCATCACAAACAACAAGATGCGAAAAAGTACATCTTCTATTTATGTTTACTCGGAATCGCACTCGCAATCGGTCTTGTAAATAATATGATGGTTAAATCTCCAGTTTCATTTGGAGAAGAAGTTAAATTTATCTTAAAGACCGTATATCCAATTGTGCTACTGTTTGGATATATTATCGCCTTTAAAGAGCTAAAAAATAAAGAGTATGTATTTCATAAAATCATTACATATTTCTTATATGCAACTTTAATTTTAAGCATCACAATGATTGTCGCAATGCAAACTGGAACGGATTTCCCAAGCTATCCTCACTCAAAAATCGGTTCAAGAGGTTGGTTCTTCGCTGGAAATGATTTAAGTTCTCTTTTCGCCATTATGTTCCCAATCATTGTCTTATATTCGATTCATAAAACAACTTCTTTCTCGAAAATATATTACTGGATTCCAACAATACTTGCGATGTATGCAAGTATTATGGTCGGAACGAAAGTCGGATATGGCGCAATTGTTATTACATTAGGCGTAGCACTTTTCTTCTCATTCATTGAATATATGATAAATCGTAAAAAAGAAGGAAAAGGATTCACACATATTGTAAATACCGTTGTTGCCGCTGTTATACTAGGAGGTTTAATTGCTCTTACACCACATACTCCTATCGCAAAAAATATGGGCATTCACATGCAAATATACGAATACAAAAAATCAGTACAAGAAGAGAAAGATCGAAAAGAAGGAAAAGTAATTAAAGAAGATCCAGAAGATGCAAAAAAACATGCAAAAGGTGAACTTACAGATTCTGAAGTAAAAAGTTTAATTTACAGCGATCGCGACAAATTCTTAAAAACATACAAACAGTACTATAAAGACGCACCGCTTTCACAAAAACTATTCGGAATGGGTTACGCTGGTAACTACACAGATAAAATTAAATTAATTGAAATGGACTTCCATGACCTATTTTTCGCATTTGGAATTGTCGGTTTCCTTATTTACTTAATACCACTTCTATACTTTGGTATTAAATTATTAATCCGCATGATCACAAACTTTAAGAAAATCATGAGCGTAAAGTATATGCTATTAGCAAGCACACTCATTCTATCACTTGGCATTGGCTTTATGTCTGGCCACGTATTAACAGCGCCAGCCGTTAGCATTTTCTTCGTTGTTATACTCGCTTATATCATTGTTGATTTTGAAATTGAATAAAAAGAAGGTGCTACGAAATATTAGTAGCACCTTCTTTTTTATTTAATTAATGTTTTACGTATTCTAAGCTTTCTTTTGCAATATACGCTTCTGTTACAGTAGGATTATCTGAAATAACTTTAACCCACGCTTTTCCATTTATTATTTCTTCACCAGTAACTGTGACAACTACATTTGTATTTAAACGATACAGTCGCTCATTTGATATACTAGGATTCTTTTTCACTTCCACGTTATTCATCACACGTGCAAGTTTGTACTTGTTGTATTCTTTTTTACCTAAATAAGAATCAAAACGGTTCATATGCCCCGCTACTTTTTTACCCCAGTTCGCATCAGATGCATATTTCGCATTTAAACCAGCAGCTTTATCACCTGTATATGTTGCTGTATAACGCCAATGTCCTGGATTTAAATATCCTTCATTCATGTATAATTTTGCTGCATGTTCAATACAATCTTCTTTTGAATTGAATGCTTCTCCGTTACCATATGGACTATCGTCTGTTGCTTTTAAACCAAATAAATTATTTTTGTCTTTTGCAAGAGCGCTTGTTCCATAATAACTTTCATGAATTGCTAATGAATATAAGAATAATGCATTTACATTATACTTGCTTTCTACTTCTTTAAATTTCTTTCCTAAACCAATTAATGGAGAGTCTGGCTTAATCGATTTCACATAACTATCTAGTTGTTCAGCTGTATAATCTGTTTTCGAACGTAATGATAAATAATTGAAATATTGATAGAAAGTTTCGTCTCCAAATGTCTTTCCATCTACACTATACATTTGCTGTCCTTGCTTCATGAAAGAAGGTGCCACACCATATCTAAATTCTGTATATCCAGGTGAACTTGTATTATATGTATAATATTTATGGTATAAATATCCATCTGATTTCACATAATAAGACGACTGTTTCATTTCATTGGTAGGAATTAAAGTGATTTCATTCTTCTTCACATAACCTGTCAAACCAGAAAGTTGAACTTTCACACGATCTTCGCCAACTTCTAACACTTTCAATTCTGTTCCATACTGAATATACGTATATACTGTTGCTAAATTCTCATCATAAATATTAATGATGTTTTGCCCAGTTATTCTTTTCGCACTTGCAAAACCATCTTTAATCCATAAAAATTCGTTCTCGTATTTTACCGCATTCATACCTTTATTTTGAGCAGCGGTAACCGCTTCTTTATACGTATTATAGCGCTCTACTTCTTGCTCTGTTCCGTTTTCTCTTACATTTGTCACGACATATTTCTTAGTTTCTACAGGATTGCTATTTCCGTTTTTTTCAATCGTCTGAAGCATGCGATCCAACATAGCTGAAGCCATCCCTCTTGTAGCTGATAAATGTGGTCTAAATGTATTATCTTCTGGATACCCTTTAATAATTTGAGTAGCCACCATAACTTGCACATGCTCTTTATAGTTAATACTATCTTTATCAGTAAAGGTAAGCGGACTTACAGCTACTTTAATATTTTTATAGTCTAACGCTCGCTTTACCATGATCGACATTTCTTCACGTGTAATCACATCATTTGGTGAGAACGTCTCGTTCGTACGACCATTAATAATTTTCGCTCCATATGCTCTACTTACACCATCATATAAACCGTAAGTCTTCGGCACATCCTCGAAATTCGAATCAGCTTTCGGTAAATTTAAAGCCCTCGCTATGAATGTAGCAAACTCTGCTCTTGTTACTAATTTATCAGGCGCATATACATTGTCTCCATACCCCATTAAAACTCCTTTAGTAATAAGTGAGCGCATATTCGTCTCAAACATATGTCCTGTAATATCATCATTTGCCGCATAACTTGAAATAGGAGTTAAAAGTAATGATCCCGTTAATGCCACTGCTGTTATACCTTTTGAAAAAGTCTTCAAGGTTATCCTCCTCGTAATCTACGAATTTATTATCACAAATTTGATTATATAATAATCACAATCATTTTAGCATAATAAATAGGAATTAAAATAAAACGTTTTTTAATTTGAATTTTCATTACATTCAAAACAAAATAAAAGACACTTTACTTTTTTAATAAAGTGCCTTTTTCCATATGATCAATGAGTTTCTTTGTTGCCTGTTTGCCTTGCAACCGAAGCTCATCTATTGTCAATTGTAACTCTTGCTGCACAGTTCCTTGTTGCATTAATTGCTTTTTCGCAATTTCATATAAATATTCAGCACTCCATTCGCCATCCACACTTCCTATAACTGGCTGATTCACTTGACTTAAAAACGAATCAATTTTCGGATCGTATGAAATCCCGACCATTGGAGTTTTGGCTACAGCAGAAAAAACTAGTGCATGAAGACGCATACCAATTAGTAATGAACATTGTGATAAAATGAATATTTTCTCGTCGATATCCATTTTATATGGAAGCATATACGTCTCTTCTCCCATTAAGTCTACTACTTCACGTGAAGCTTTTTGATCAAATGGCTCATGCATTGGAACAAATAGAATTTGGTATCCTTCTTGCTTTAATTTTTTTAATGCCGCAGCTAATTTTTTTATATAATCTTCTTTTGCATTCCAATAACGCACACTAACCGCAATTACTTTTCCATGTATCGAATGCTTTTGCAACCAATCCGATTGTTTTGTCCGTTTCCATGTTAAAACAGGGTCTGGAACAATTTCAATATCGTTTTTTATGCCAAGTTCTTTTAAATATAAAAACGAATCCTCATCTCGAACTGATACATAGGAAGCTTTTGCCAAGTTCCATTTTACTAATAGACGATTATATCCTTTTGTAATTGGACCTATTCCTTGTGAATAAATATAATACGGCTTTTTTAATAATCGAGCGAGTCCCATAATACCCGTATAATATAGAATACTCTTCGTACTTGTCTGATCTTGAAGAAGGCTCCCGCCACCGCTAATAACTCCATCACTGTTTTTGATTGCATGATAAACAGCTTTTATATCCCAGCGATCTACCGATTCTACACCATACATTTCCTTTGTATATTTAGAATCATTTGATAGTACTACTAGTTCTATATCCGGGTTCTCTTTACTTAACGATTCAATAATTGATTGTAGAATCGCCTCGTCTCCAACATTATAAAAACCATAATATCCTGATAAGACTAAACGCACCCTAAATCTCCTCCAAAACTAGGTAACCGTTTATTTCATCTAACATAAACTAGTACCCATTCCTTACCTAAACACTTGATACCCTACATAGTTTCCTCTTTATCAGTTCATATGAATTATAATAAAAAATTAAATTTCTATATTTATCTTTTCAAAAATGGTATTTTGTTTATTGATATCCATTTTAATTTCAAAGCACATACACCATACAAAATGGTTGTAATACTTAATGCTATACCACTGAATAATAACGTCATAATTCTTGAAGATGTAATATTTATCACATTACATAATTCATACAATCCTAGTCCCAAAATACATGCTATTGCTAGCACACCAAAAAAGCTTTTTAAATGAATAGAATAGGCAATATAGCTTCGAATATACAAATGATTTACAATACAAATCAATACGTAAGTAATTAATGTACTATACGCCGCTCCATCTATGCCAAACTTCTGCACGAACATTATGTTTAACACGACTTTCACACAACTCGCACCAATAACAATCCATGCAGCTTGTGCAGAACGGTTAATGCCCTGTAAAACACCTATTGATAATACCACAACCGCAGTAAAATACGAACTGCCAATCATCACTGTTAACATACTACTGCCTTTTACGTCTGTGAACAATCCGACATTTAACGGTACTGTTAATGCCATCAACCATATTGTTAACGGTGCTGTCAAAACATGCGCTAGTCGATTTGTATTTTGAATTGTTATTTTCGCCAAATTTATATCTCTTTTGGCCAATGCGGAAGTTAAGAGTGGTATTAACGGAAATACAATTGCGCTTGCAAAAATAACAATTATTTGCGTGAATGCAAAACCGCGACTGTATATTCCAAATTGTTCTTGAATTTCTGTTGATGATCCTTGTAATACATGCGGTATTGTAAGCGAGTCTACTAAATTTAAAAGTGGCATTGATAAAGCTCCAATAGCGATTGGGATCGATACCCGCAATATCTTTTTGCCGTTTTCTCTTAAATCTCGGAGCGAATAGGAATTGCTTTTATTGTAGTATGGACTTCTATTATATTTTATACGCAAATATATAAGCGAACTAATGACTCCAAGAAAAGAGCCGACCATCGCACCACTAGTAATAACAGTATTACTCTTATCCCATGATACTAGTATGTAAGCAATTATTAACATAAAAAACACACGTACAAATTGCTCAATGACCTGTGATACCCCTGTTGGTTTCATATCACCGAAACCTTGAAAATACCCTCTATACACCGCCATGTATGGCGCAATGAGTAACGCTAATGAAGTAATAAGCAACGGCATTCTAGTTTCTTGTCCACCAAGCATATTTGCAATTTCAATAGAAAATAATACAATGACTAAACAGCCGAAAACGCCAAATGCTATCCCAATAATTGACGCTGATTTAAATAATTTCGCAATTTCCTTTTGCTTATTTTTTTCGTTCAACTCTGCAATTAGTTTCGAAATTGCAAGTGGAACTCCGGCTACCGATAATGTAAGAGCAATCATATATACAGGAAAAACAAGGCGGAAAATACCGAGCACTTCATCTCCTGCAATATTTTGTAATGGAATTTGAAAAAAACTACCCAGCAATTTCGACAAAAAAGTTGTAATGGTTAAAATTGCTGCTCCTTTTACAAATGTTTTATTCATATTTTTTCTCTTTTCTTTTATACATATACTCTCAAACATATTGTTTTAAACGATAGGAATTCACTTTATCCCATTGGTTATCATAACAAATTTATTATAGGTTGAATACTTGGTTTTTTTTTCAAAATAGAAAAGAGAACCCATTTAAGCCTGTCTCTTCACAATATTTTTTCTAATTCCTTCCATTATATATGTACACACTATAACCGTTTCTGTTACGCAAAAAGAGCCCTTCCTCTCTATCACTGCGATACATATTACTAAAAACATTATAAAAATATCCCACAACTCTACATTATAATTTATGTAAGATTGTGAGATATTCTAATTACCATCTAAACACTTAAAATTTTCAATTGCTCTTTCTGTTCATCGCTTGCCATTACTGCGATTGTTTTTTCAATACTCGGATGTACTTGCTCAAGCTTTACACTTGCTCCTACTTTATTTGATTGCTCAACAAAATTTAATAATGCCATAGCTCCTGATACATCCATATAACGCACATCTTTCATACGTAAAACAACCGGTGACTTCACATCTTGTAAAGTAGAGAAAATACGATCTACTGATAGGAAAGAGAGCGGTCCTTGAATTGTGTACGTTTCTTCTTTTTCTTTTACGATAGAAGTTTTGCGTTCTTTACATTTCACCATATATATGATGAACGAAAGAATAATACCGAATGCAACAGCAATCATTAAATCGAACTTCACCGTTACAATCATCGTTACGAGCATAACAACGACATCACCTTTAGGAGCGACATGCATCTTTTTCATGCTTCCCCAATCGAACATTCCAATACCAGTTAAAATTAAAATACCTGATAATACAGCAAGTGGAATATATTGTACGACCGAACCAAGACCCATAATAAAAATAAATAAGATAACACTATGCATACATGCCGAAAGTGCCGTTTTACCGCCACTTCTTATATTCACGATAGACCTTACAGTCGCACCTGCACCTGCTAATCCGCCAAACAATCCGCTCATCATATTACCGATACCTTGTCCGACCAGTTCTTTATTACTTTTATGACGTGTACCTGTCACATTGTCCATTACAACCGATGTTAACAACGAGTCAATCGATCCTAATAAAGCAATACTAAGCGCTGGCAAAATAAGTGCTGCTATTCCTGTTCCACTTAAAGATGGAATATGAAGCGTAGGCATCGCTTCTGGAATGGTTCCAATCTTTTCAATTACTTTATTTAGTGAAAGATTTCCGATAATCGGTAACTTTACTGTAAGTCCTTCGAGTAAGGAAGAAAATAAAGGAAGCAAAGCTGTCACACCGACTAGTGCTACTAAACTAGACGGAATCGCCTTAATCCATTTACCAGAAACAATCATTACAATAATCGTTAACACAACAAGTAAAAAACTATTTTGTACGTGCTTTATTTCGCCTAAAATAATGATTAATGCAATACCATTCATAAATCCCGAAACGACAGGATACGGAATATATCGAACGTAAGAACCGAGCTTACATACACCGAATAAAATTTGAAATAACCCTGCCATCATAAAGGCAATAAAACTTGCCTCTAACCCGTGCGTCGCAATAACTCCTGTTGCAATAACGGTAATTGGTCCAGTTGGTCCTGTTACTTGCCCAGGTGTCCCGCCAAATAACGCTGCGAATAAACCTGCAAAAATCGCACCATACAATCCAACAAGCGCTCCCTCAGACGTTCCTGTCGCGGCAATACCAAATGCAATCGCAAGTGGTAACGCAACAATCGCAACAGTAAATCCTGCTAAACATTCCTTTGCTATTTTTTGAAACATAAAAAAACCACCTTTGTATAAAGTCCATGTTCCATTGTACACCTAAAAAGATACATTCGTTAGCTCACTTTTTACATTCTCGTGACGTAAACGTATTCAACGAAAAGTTTTCCCCTTATCTTTGGAAACAATTGCAACTATGCTATAATGAACAAATTAAATCTTTTACTATATACTTGGAGGCACTATGCTAACTTTTGAAGAAAAATTATCGATTATTGAATCTTTCCCAGAACTAGAAAGAAAGAACGTATCATTAAAACGTGTAAACTTCCACTTTGAAGAAAGTCGTTTAGATAAAAAGAACGTTGTATTTCATTTACACCCAAATGGAAATGGATTTGTATATGCAAGCGGTATTAAAGGTTATAAAACAGATGATAAAGGCATGGTTAACATCCGTGAGTTTTCAGCAGAGGAGTTACGTTCAGTAATTGAGAAATCAATTGACCTTCTATCACAAGAAGAAGTAGTAGCACCTGTAGAACCTGCGAAAGAAGAAGAATGGCAGAACGAAGATGGTCATATTCTTACTCTTATTTCAGAGGATGACATGTGGAACGTGTACGCTGGTGTAAACTTAGACGGTACATTCAACTCTTATCCAGAAGCTGCGGAATACCTTGATGAAGAAGGCTTTTCACGCAAATAAAAATAGAAACCTATTTTATTCAACGACTTTTATAGTAATCAAAGAAGACACTTAAGGTGTCTTTTTTTGTTATATAAACTCCTTTCTCACACTATCTCTATTAATTTTCATAAAATGATTCAGAGGAGGTTTATATGAATACAACTGCTAAATTAATAACTTGGAAAGAACATGGCGATATGATTATTCTAGAATGTGAATTAAATGGAAAACGCTTCGAGATATCAACATATAAACAACGAATATATAATGCACACCTTTTATCAGCTGACGTTTATATTCGTTTAGACTCATCTGATAATATAATTGGAATAAATATTTATAAAAAGTAAGAAAAGCCCCCTATTCGTAGGCGGGCTTCATCTTTATTACACAATATTAGAGTATACTCTCTTTTTTTTCATACAGTTTATGTAATTATACATATTCATCAAAAAATACACTAAATGAATATTACATGTAGTAAAATATAACTTGTGGGCACGTTCTATAAAGCAGATTCTTTTAAAAGGCGTAACATATCAATTATTATAGGGGATGTGGCGTCACTTCGATATTGATCTCAAATCTCTTGTCTTTTGTGAACTAACAATCTAGTGTATATAGACGATTCTGCTTTATAGTGTGTGTTTACACTCATAACAAAGGGGTAATGGTAATACGGATAGATTCCGATTCGTATGAAATGAAATGGTTCAAGTCGGAGAGAGGCACCTTAGGGTGTCTTTTCTTTTTGTGCATTACATCCCTTTTGTTTTTCCACCTTATTTCAAATGCGCTAATTAACCTTCACCAAGAAGAAATGAGAATTAACAAAGATATTGTTTCTTCTGTTTAATACAGAAAAATGCAGGATACCCCATAGATATGGGGCATCCTGCATTTTCTATTTTTTCGCACCTTTCAACGACTCCCTCAGTACAAACTTCTGCAACTTCCCGCTCGCATTACGAGGGAGTTCATCTACAAATAAATAATGACGCGGACGTTTATAATCTGCTAGTTCATCACTTTCTTTGCAATACGTTTCTAAATCAGCTTCAGTTATTGTTTCATCTTTCTTCACAATAACTGCCACAACACGCTCTCCCCATAATTCATCTGGCTCACCAAGTACCGCCACATCTAATATACCTGGATGACTATGAAGGAAATCTTCAATTTCACGAGGATAAATATTTACGCCACCGCTAATTACCATATCATCAACGCGATCAGCAACGAATAAATAACCGTCTTTATCAAAATAGCCTAGATCACCAGAATGATACCATCCTTTATACATCGATTTTTTATTCGCTTCTTCACGATTATGATAGCCAGCCATCATAGTTGGGCCGCGTAAAATAATTTCTCCCACTTCATAAGGAGGTAATACATCATCTGGTTCTGCCGGTGCATCCTCGTTCGGTTTCACAATACGAACTTCATGGCTAAAACATGGCGTGCCTGCTGAACCAGCTTTCGTAATTTGATCCTCCTCTACGAGAAACGCAACAACTGGCCCCATTTCTGTCATTCCGTATATTTGAACAAGATCAATATAAAGACGTTCTTTACATTCCTTCACTAACGCCGGTGCCATTGCTGCTCCGCCATATATACCGATTTTCATTGACGTTAAATCATACTGAGCTAAATCTTTTTGCAACAACATATTCCACATCGTCGGCGCTGCAAAGAACGTCGTAATCTTTTCTTCTTGAATCGTATGTAATACTGTTTCTGTATCAAAATGATGCAAAATAACATTCTTTCCGCCAACTTGAATGCGTGGTATGATTCCGGCATTTAATTCACCACAGTGATATAAAGGCGCAACAACAAGCCCAACACTATCTCTATTATATTTAAGGAAATACGTACAAATCATACTATGCTCAGTCATTTCGCGATGACGATGTAATACGCCTTTCGGATGCCCAGTCGTACCGCTCGTATAAAGCATTGAACAATAATCCATTTCATCAATTTCGATATTTACTTTCTCAGAAGATGCTTCATTCACTTTTTCATGGTAGGAACTTGCATAGGAAGGTTTATCGTTTTCTATAGACCAAAAAGATGTATTTGGAAAATCTCTTTCAATTATAGCAACAGTTGACTCAACTGCTTTTTCAAAGACAACGACTTTCGAGGATGCGTCCTGAAGAATATAAGATACTTCTTTCGCCTTTAAGCGGAAGTTAATCGGGTTAAAAATCGCTCCAATTTTCGCACAGGCTAAGTAAACGTTTACAAATTCATGGCAATTATATAAGTAAACAGATACCGTATCTCCCTTTCTTACCCCTTCTTCTAATAGAGCGTGTGCCGTTTTATTTATTTGTTCATCCCACTGTTTATACGTCCAGCGAATATTTTTTTCAGGTTCCACTAACGCCTCTTTATTTGGATACTTACCAACTGATAAATCAAAAATTCTCCCTATCGTCATATACATGCCAACAATTTCCCCCTTTTCTCTTTCATAAATCTATCATTTCGTCCATAAGTAGACATTGTCCTCTAATGATTTGACTAATTTTTCTGATTATTATCGACATAGTTTTACATACGGTACCGCTAGACGCTAAATGAAATTATATCGGCGGTTTTCCAGATATATCGACCGTAACTTGAAATATATCAGCGATTTTCAAAATATATCAACCACAACTCAATTTATATCAGCGATTTTTCGAATATATCAACTTACCGACAAAAACTGACAAGATATAATCGGACCGCCCGTTACTGCAGGATAAAAAAGAGGTTGTTCCCACTCGGAACAACCTCCTTCTTCTTATGCAAATAGCTCTTCTAAAATTTTCAGTTTATCTTCTGTATATTTCACAAAGCCATCATTATATGATTTTGGATCTTTCGGATTCGCAAAGTGCGTAATTGCTCCCGTCTTCGGGTGAACAAATTTACTTGATGCACCACAACCAAGTCCGATAATTGATTGTACTTCTTCCATAATGACAATGTTGTAAATACTTTCTTGCGTCGGCATTGCATAACCAACATTCTCTAAGTTACCTAAAATATTCTTTTGACGATATAGGTAATATGGTACGTAATTATGCTTTTGCGTCCACTCTTCTGCTTCGTGCATCATCGCTGTAATTTCTTCGCGACCTGCTACTTTATATTTACGTTTGTTTTGCGTCATTTCAGAAGCACGTTTAAATGATAACGTATGAACTGTTAATGATTCTGGCATTAACTTTTCTGTTTCATCTAACGTATGCTTGAAGATATCTAACCCTTCACCAGGAAGACCAATAATTAAGTCCATATTAATATTGTTCATTCCCATTTCACGAGCTAAATGGTATTTCTCAATTGTTTCTTCTACAGTATGATGACGTCCAATTGCTTTTAGTGTCTCTTGATGGTATGACTGTGGATTAATACTAATACGGTCAATGTTCCATTTATTTAACACTTCTAGCTTTGCTGGAGTAATCGTATCTGGGCGACCTGCCTCAACTGTTACTTCACGCACATTTTTCACATCTGGGAACGCTTCATACATTTCTTCATACAGCATATCCATCTCTTCTGCTGTAATACTTGTAGGTGTACCGCCGCCGTAATAAATCGTCGTAACTTTTACACCTTTTTCTTTTAAAAACTTACCAATTTCACGAACTTCATAATGTAAACCACCTAAGAACGAATCAACAGATCCTTGGCGTCCATTAATTGCATAAGCCGGGAATGTACAGTATGCACATTTCGTTGGGCAGAACGGAATACCGATATAAATACTTACTTCTTCTTTCAAACGGTATAAATCCGGAACAACTGCTAATTGGCAATCAACAATGCGCTGAAGAAGTTCAATTTTCTCTTCATGAATTAAATAACTTTCACGAAGTTCTTGATGCGCTTCTTCTTTTGACATACCATTTTGAAGCATTTTGTGAAGAAGTTTCGTCGGACGTACTCCCGTTAAAATACCCCAGCTTTGTTCAATACCAGTTAACTGCTGAAGAACAGAAAGATATACATAAGAAACAACGTGTTTCACTTGCTTCATACGCTCTTTTTCATCTGTGAAAGCAGATAAATCTTTCGAGAATGTTTCTTCATACACATTTCCTGTGCTAACATCCGTTAATTGAGCGGATGCTTTCACATTATCCTCAATGTGTATATCAACAATCAGATTTGCTTCCTCTTGTTCAAATCCAATCGTACTATCTTCAAAAAATAAGCCGCCAATATTTTGTAGCGGACGTAAAAAACGATCATCTTGTAACGTTTTAATTGAAATTAACAACATTATCACCTTTTCATTTGCAAACTCTCTTTAGTTTACTTGAAGGGCGTTTACAGGTCAATACAGAAGGTTTTACCTGTTTCTCTTACATTTTTTCAAATAATTCTTTTTATGAATATTGCTCATGTATATAGACATCATGATTTTCTCTTGTTAAAATTTATTAGTGTTAAAATCGATACATAGTGAAAATACAATATAAAAAGGAGGACTGTTAACACTAGATTCCACAATCTAATGTGTTAAAAACAAATATGAAAAAGAAATTTTATAGTGTTTTAACTCTCTCTCTTGCATTACAAACTGTTCTTGCACCTACTTATTCATTTGCAGAGAGTGCTGAAAAATCCGCCGAAGTATATACGGAGGATCAAGTTTTTAAAAGTATTAAAGAACATGTTAATGAGCATAGTACTCATGAAGAAGATATCGAGGTTACTGGCCAATTCCTACTATACACTTCAAAAAAACATTCATTATATACCGCGAATGATTTAAAAAACAAATCGAATATCGAGATTACAGAACAAGTCGTAACGGCGACAAAGAAAAAAGGAAATGCTTATTACATAACCACGTCAACTGGCGCTGGATGGATAGATAACAATGATAATAGCTTAGAAGTTCAAGAGATTCATAAACTATCTAACCAAAAATTAATCGTAAAAGAAGAAGCTTCCATACATGCACTTCCGTTCCAATCGTTTAAAGAAGAAGGAAAACTAGAGCCACAAGTCATAACTCCTACTGAACAAGCTGGAAATTGGTTTAAAGTCCAAATAAATGAAACAGCAAAATGGATTTATGCACCTTCTGCTACATTTGAAGGTACAAAAGCTTCATTATTAAAAAACAGTCGTACTGCTAAAAATAGTTTATTGAGATCGCCAGAAGCTCTACAAACAAACAATATTTATGGCGTTACATTTAAAGAAATGATTGTCCCAAAAGGAAATGACGATATTCGCCCTGGCTACCCGATGGTGCCTAAATATATTACGATTCACGAAACGGCTAATACAGCGAAAGGTGCTAATGCTCTGAATCATGCAAAATTCTTAGATAATCAAGCACGCGGAACAGCTGATCGCGCTGCATCTTGGCATTTCACAGTAGATGATAAAGAAATTTATCAACATCTTCCAGTAAATGAAGTTGGATGGCATGCTGGAAATAAAACTGGAAACTATGAATCTATCGGAATTGAAATTGCCGTTAATCAAGATGGAAACTATGAAAAAGCGGTAGAAAATGCGCGTAAATTGGCAGCTTATTTAATGAACGACTTAAATATTTCTCTAGATAAGGTCCAAAAACACCAATTTTGGTCAGGAAAAAACTGCCCTGCGTTTATGATTCAACGCGGACAATGGGATGCTTTCTTAAAAGGAACTGAAACATACTATAAGGAAAACCAAAAAAATCCCGTAACTGATGACATTACAGGTGGATGGTATGAACAAGACATTCGTCAATTAGCAGCTAGAGGCATTATGCAAGGAGAAGGGAACGGCAAGTACTTCCCAGAACGTCTTGTAACGCGTGCTGAATTTGCTACATTAATTACTCGTGCTTTACAATTACCAAGTGGAAATGCTAATTTCACAGACTTAGAACAAGTACACCCATCTTTAAGAGACGGTATTAATCGTGCAGCAAGCGCAGGCATAATCCGCGGACGTGGTGATAATACATTTGATCCAAATACTACAATTACACGCGAAGAAGCTGTTATTATGATCGATCGTTCTCTAAAACACGCTGGTATTTTTGCAAAACAAGTTGAACTACCATTCGTAGACCAAAACTTAATTTACGCTAAAGAAGAAGTACAAAGAGTGTATGGATATGGAATTGTAAAAGGTAATGAATTTAATCAATTCGTACCAAAAGGACCATCACAACGTGCTCACGCAGCTGCATTTATAAACAGAATGCTTAGCGTAATTGAAGCTTAACATATTTATCATTCCATATAGATATTTTCATTTTATCTGTATTCACTTAAAAGGCATCAGAGATTATATATCTCTGATGCCTTTTATACATCCGTTAACTATTTTTAGCCATGAATCTTAAACGTATTCCTAGTAACAGAAGCATAAAACCGATGAATGGAACGTAATTCGTATTGTGTCCTGTAGCTGGAAGTTGTTGATTATTAGAAGAACCTTGTCCTTTTTCTGGTAAATTAGGTTTTTCTACTCCCTCACCTGGCTTCTCTGTTCCTTCACCTGGTTTTTCTGTTCCCTCACCTGGCTTCTCTGTTCCTTCACCTGGTTT